>JAOPWO010000221.1 GCA_025965635.1 Modestobacter sp.
AGCATGGTCGCCTCGTCGAAGGGTCGGTCGCCGGCCAGGACGGCGTCGAGCTGCTCCCGGTCCAGCTCGCTGGTCCAGGTGGCGACCAGCAGGGTGGCGATGGCGTTGCCGGCGAAGTTGGTGACCGCGCGGGCCTCGGACATGAACCGGTCGATGCCCACGATCAGCCCGACGCCGTCCAGCAGGTCCGGGCGGTGGGCGGACAGGCCGCCGGCGAGGGTGGCCAGGCCGGCGCCGGTGACCCCGGCCGCGCCCTTGGACGCGATGATCATGAAGGCCAGCAGGCTGAGCTGCTCGCCGATGGTCAGCGGGTCACCGAGGGCCTCGGCGATGAACAGCGAGGCCATGGTCAGGTAGATCGCGGTGCCGTCGAGGTTGAACGAGTAGCCGGTCGGGACCACGATGCCGGCGACGGGCTGGCTGACCCCGGCGTGCTCCATCTTGGCGATCAGCCGGGGGAGGGCGGTCTCCGAGGACGACGTGGAGACGATGAGCAGGAATTCCCGGCCCAGGTAGCGGAAGAGCTTGAAGACGCTCACGTGGGCGACGACTCGCAGGATCGACCCGAGGAAGAGGAAGACGAAGATCGCGCAGGTCACGTAGAAGGCCAGCATGATCACCGCGAGGCTCTTCAGCGCGTCGAGGCCGGTCTCGCCGACCACCGCCGCGATGGCCCCGAAGGCGCCGATGGGGGCGATCCACATGACCATCGACAGCACCCGGAAGACCAGCTTCTGCAGGTGGCCGATGCCGCGCAGCAGCGGCTCGCCGGCCCTGCCCATCGCCTGGATGGCGAAGCCGACGAGCAGCGCCACGAGGAGGGCCTGCAGCACCGAGCCCCCGGTGAGGGCGGAGAACAGCGTGGTCGGGATGAGCCCGAGCAGGAAGTCGACGGTGCCGCCGCTCTCCTCCGCGGTGGTGGCCAGTTCCGAGCCCTGCCCGCGCAGCTCCTCGGAGAGCTCCAGCCCGCCGCCGGGGTGCACGATGTTGCCGACCAGCAGACCGATGGCCAGCGCCACCGTGGTCATGATCATGAAGTAGCCCAGGGCCAGACCGCCGATCCGGCCGACCTTGGCCGCCTGCCGGATGGCGCCGATGCCCAGCACGATCGTGCAGAAGATGACCGGGGCGATCAGCATCCGGATCAACGCCACGAACGCCGTCCCCAGCCACTTCAGGCCGACCGCGAAGTCCGGTGCCGCGAAGCCGACGGCGATCCCGGCGAGCACCGCGACGATGACCGCGATGTACAGCCAGTGCGTGCGGTCCTTCTTCTTCACCGGCGACTCGCCCGCGGCGGTGGGGGCCATGACTACTCCTGGAGGTGAGGGGTCGGGGACCCCGGACTGTGTCGCTCGGGAGGGGCGATGCCCATCACAGTCCGGCAGCCCGTGACTGCGGTCTCGCATTCGTTCATTGCGTACACGGGCGGCCGCCGTCGCCGTGGACCGCGCGGCACACTCACGGGGTGCGCACCCCGGCGATCGCCCTGGACCGTCGCGACCGCGGCTCGGTCAGCCTTGCTCAGCGACTGCTGCTGCTCCAGGCGCTGATCGTGGGCGTGGTGGTGCTGGCGTCGACTGCGGTCGCGTACTCGGAGGCGCAGGAGGGCGTGCAGCAGGCCGCCGAGCAGGAGACGACCGCGATCGTGGCGAGCCTCGCCGAGTCACCCCTGGTGCTGGGCGCGGTCACCGGTGCCGACCCGACGGCGGTCCTGCAGCCCTACGTGGAGGAGGTGCGGGCCGACACGGGGACGTCGTTCATCACGGTCCTCGCCCCCGATCGCACCCGGTGGACCCACCCCGACCCCGCGCAGATCGGCCGGTCCTTCCAGGGCACCATCGCCCCGGCGCTGGCCGGGAGGACGTTCACCGAGACCTACACCGGCACCCTCGGACCGTCGGTGCGGGCGACCGGCCCGGTGCACGACCGGGACGGGCGGGTCGTCGCGCTGGTGTCCGCCGGTGTGACGGTGGACGCGATCGGCGCGGACCTGGCGACCGCCGTCCCGGGCATCGTGCTCACCGCGCTGGTGACTCTGGCGGTGGGCGGGCTGGGCAGCTGGGCGCTGAGCCGCCGGCTGCGGCGGCAGACGCACGGGCTGTCACCGGCCGGGCTGGCCGACATGGTCGAGTACCACCACGCCGTGCTGCACGCCGTCCGTGAGGGGCTGCTGCTGCTCGACCACGACCGGCGGGTGCGGCTGGTCAACGACGAGGCGCGGCGGCTGCTCGACCTGGACGGGGACCCGGTGGGCCGGCACGTGGGTGAGCTCGGGCTGCCGCCCGAGCTCACCGCGACGCTGTGCCGGCAGGACAGCGCAGCCGACGAGGTGCACGTGACCGGCTCCCGGGTGCTGGTGGTCAGCCAGGCGCCGCCCCGGCCGGCCGGACGGTCCGCCGGGTCAGTGGTCACGCTGCGCGACCACACCGACCTGCAGGAGCTCACCGGCGAGCTGGACAGCGTGCGCTCCTTCGCCGAGTCGCTGCGCGCCCAGGCGCACGAGGCGGCCAACCGGCTGCACACCACGATCTCCCTGGTGGAGCTCGGCCGGGTGGACGAGGCCGTCGGCTTCGCGACGGCGGAGCTCGCGACGGCCCAGCAGCTCACCGACCGGGTGGTCGAGGCGGTCGGCGACCCGGTGCTCGCCGCCCTCCTGCTCGGCAAGACCGCGACCGCGCACGAGCGCGGCGTCCGGCTGGACATCGACCCCGCCACCGACGTTCGGCAGACCGGCATCCCGGGCGGGGACCTGGTCACCATCGTGGGCAACCTCATCGACAACGCGATCGACGCCGCGCTGGCCGGCGACCCGCCGCGGGAGGTGGAGGTCGCGGCCTGGGTGGTCGACGGCCGCTTGGAGATCAGGGTCGAGGACAGCGGGCCCGGGATCGCTGCGGACGACGTCCCGCGGGTGTTCGAGCAGGGGTGGACGACCAAGGACGACGCCGGAGCGCCGCGCGGCCTCGGCCGGGGCCTGGGCCTGACGCTCGTCGCGCGGGCG
>JAOPWO010000030.1 GCA_025965635.1 Modestobacter sp.
CACGGGTTCCGCGCCGGGCGTCGCGACGACGAGCGCCGGCCCGGACGGGACCGTGGCGAGCACGCCGGACCCGCGCCCGGACACCCGGACGACCGCATTGGCGAAGGCGCGGCCGAGCTCTTCCCCCGTGCGGGTCGAGCCGACCACCGAGGCGCGCAGCCGGGTGCCCGAGCAGTGCGGGCAGACGAAGCCGGCCGCCGGCCGGGCACACCAGCGGCACGCTGCCACCCGGGACCCGGTCGCCCCCGGCGTGGCGGAGATCCCGAGCGGACCAGCGCAGTGCACGCAGCGGGCCGGTGCGCGGCACCGCTCGCAGGACAGCCCCGGCGCGTACCCGGCCCGCGGCACCTGCACGAGCACCGGCGTGCCGGCCGCCAGCGCCTCCCGGGCCACCCGGAAGGCCAGGCTGGGTAGCCGGGCGCTGCGGGCGGCCGGGTCCCGGGCCTGCTCGAAGTCGTCGCCGACGGCCTGCACCCGCGGTGCGGCGGCGCGCAGGGTGGCCCGGTCGGCGATCAGCTCGCGCGCCCACCCGGACTCCACCAGCAGCGCCGCCTCCGCGGTGCGGGCGGTGCCGGCGACCACCGCGGCGCAGGAGGCGAGGTGGGCCCGGTGCACCAGCACGTCCCGGGCGTGCGGGTAGGGCGCGCGGGGCTCGGCGTGCAGATCGTCACCGTCGTCCCAGACCACCACCAGCGCCAGGTCCCGCACCGGGGCGAACACCGCGCCGCGGGTGCCCAGGACCACCTGCGCGGTGCCGCGGGACGCGGCCAGGAACCGGCTGTAGCGGGTGTCGGGCGAGTCGTCGGCGCGCAGCACGGCCACCGAGCCGGCTGGGAGCAGCCGTGCGGCGGCCGCGGCCAGCCGGTCGAGGTCCTTGCCGTCGGGGACGACCAGCAGGGCGCCACGGCCACCGGACAGCGCCGCCTGGGCCAGCTCGGCCAGCCGGGTGGGCCAGTCCTCGGCAGGCAGCGCCGTCCACACCGCGCGGGCCGGACGCCCCTCGGCGATCGCGGTGAGCAGCGAGGCGCCGGCCGGGTAGCGGGCGAAGCCGGCCGGGTCCGGTGGCGACGGTGCGGCCGGCGGCTCGGCCACCGGTCGCTTCTCGGGCGCGGCCCGCCGCGGCGGCAGGGCCAGCCGCAGCACGTCGGTCAGCGAGCCCGCGTCCCGATCGGCCACCGAGCGGGCCAGCGCGGCGACCGCGGGGGTGAGCACCGGCTCCCCGGAGACCAGCTTGGCCAGCGGAGCCAGCTTCCCGGTGTGCTCGGTGGTGTCGGCCAACTCGAGGACGAACCCGTCGACGAGCTTGCCGGCGAACCGCACCCGCACCCGGCAGCCGGCCTGGACCTCGGCGGCCAGCTCGTCGGGTACCGCGTAGTCGAAGGGCCGGTCCAGGTGCGCCAGCGGCACGTCGACGACGACCCGGGCCACCCGCGCGATGCGGGTGCCCGGGTCGTCGTCGATCGGCAGTGCTGTGGTCAGGGGACGCCCACGGCCGACTTCAACGCGTCGACGCGGTCCAGCCGCTCCCAGGGGAGGTCGAGGTCCGTCCGGCCGAAGTGGCCGTAGGCCGCGGTCTGCGCGTAGATCGGGCGCAACAGGTCCAGGTCGCGGACGATCGCGCCGGGGCGCAGGTCGAACACCGCGCCGATCGCCTTCTCCAGCGCGTCCTCGGGCACGGTGTTCGTGCCGAAGGTCTCCACGAAGAGGCCGACCGGGTGGGCCGCGCCGATCGCGTAGGCCACCTGCACCTCGCAGCGCCGGGCGAGGCCGGCCGCCACGACGTTCTTGGCCACCCAGCGCATCGCGTAGGCACCGGACCGGTCGACCTTCGACGGGTCCTTACCGGAGAACGCACCGCCGCCGTGCCGGGCCATGCCACCGTAGGTGTCGACGATGATCTTGCGGCCGGTCAGGCCGGCGTCGCCCATCGGGCCACCGATGACGAACTTGCCGGTGGGGTTGACCAGCAACCGGTAACCGTCGGTGGGCAGCCCGAGCGCCTCGAGCTCCGGCTCGACGACGAGCTCCTGGACGTCGGGAGCGAGCAGCGTCTCGATCGAGATGTCCTCGGCGTGCTGCGAGGAGACCACCACGGTGTCGACGGCGACCGGACGGTCGTCCTCGTAGACCACGGTGACCTGGGTCTTGCCGTCGGGCCGGAGGTAGGGCACCGACCCGTCCTTGCGGACCGCGGACAGCCGCTTGGACAGCCGGTGGGCCAGGGCGATCGGCAGCGGCATCAGCTCGGGGGTCTCGTCGGTGGCGTAGCCGAACATCAGGCCCTGGTCGCCGGCGCCCTGGCGCTCGATCAGGTCGTCGGCGACGGCGGCGCGGTGCTCGGCCCCGCTGAGCCCGGAGGTGCGGGCCTCGTAGCCGGTGTCGACACCCTGGGCGATGTCCGGGGACTGTGCGCCGAGGGAGACGCTGACGCCGCAGGAGGCGCCGTCGAAACCCTTGCGGGAGGAGTCGTAGCCGATGCGCAGCACGGTCTTGCGGACGATGTCGGCGATGTCGACGTAGCCGGAGGTGGTGACCTCACCGGCGATGTGCACCTGGCCGGTGGTGATGAGGGTCTCGACGGCAACCCGGCTGCGCGGGTCCTGCGCCAGCATCGCGTCGAGGATCGAGTCGCTGATCTGGTCGGCGATCTTGTCGGGGTGGCCCTCGGTCACCGACTCGGAGGTGAAGAGACGGCGTGGCACTGGGTTTCTCCCTGCGTCGGACGACAGCGGTGTGGGCGGGGCCCAGGGCCGAACGTTACCGGTGCCGGCCGACGTTGCACCCGGTTGCCTCCGCCCGGTGGTGGACCGGAGGTCAGCCGACCGCGGGCAGCCGCCCCACCACGGCGTCCCAGATGCCCGCGGCGACGACGTCCTTGCGCCCGGCCGGGACGGCGGTGGCGCTGCCGTCGGCGCCCAGCACCGTCACCTCGTTGTCGCTGCGGCCGAACACCCGGCCTGCCGAGACGTCGTTCACGACCAGCAGGTCCACCCCCTTGCGGGCGAGCTTCGCCCGGGCGTGGGTGAGCACGTCACCCTCGGCGTCGCCGGTCTCCGCGGCGAAGCCGACGAGCAGCTGCCCGGGCGAGCGCGCGGCCACCAGCTCGGTGAGCACGTCCGGGTTGCGGACCAGCGCGACGGAGCCGGGCTCGGCGGCACTGCCCTTCTTCAGCTTGGTGTCCGCCACGGTCGCCGGCCGGAAATCGGCCACCGCGGCGGCCATCACCACCACATCGACCGGCCGGGGACCGTCGGCACCGGACGACGCGGTGAGCATCGCGACGCGCAGCTCCTCCGCCGTCCCGACCGGGACGGTGCGCACACCGAACGGCGGGGTCTCCTCGACGTTGGCGGCGACCAGCACGACCTCGGCGCCGCGAGCGGCGGCGACCCTGGCCAGCGCCCAGCCCTGCCGGCCCGACGAGCGGTTGCCGAGGTACCGCACCGGGTC
>JAOPWO010000226.1 GCA_025965635.1 Modestobacter sp.
CCTCCGGTGCGGGCCCGGTGCCGGAGGCGCCCGGGGAGTCCGGCGCCGCGGTCAGCGCGGCCATCCGCGACGGCGCGGCGCGCTCGAGGTCCGGCGGCGCCATCCGGGTGGTCACGGCAGGGTCGAACCATGTCTCGAACGCCAGGTCGTAGCGGGGGAGGTCGTCGGGATCGGCGCACAGGGTGAGCCGGCCGGCCCAGTACGTGTCCGCGCGGTCAGTGATGTCGAACTCCTCGACCGCACGGAGGAAGGCCCCCACCCGGTCGGTCGTCACGGACAGCCCCGCGTGCCGCAGCACCGAGGTGAACCCGACCAGTACCCCGACCGTGCCGTCGGCTGTGCGCCCCGCCGGGGCCGGACCGGTCGGCGCCGGATTGGTCCGGGGCTGGTGGACCGCAGACGGCACCTCTGCCTGGGGGGTGGTCACGGGAGGAAGGACCGCATCGCCTGGAGGGCCCGCTCGGCGTCCTCGCGGTACTTGAGCACCGCGCCGAGGGTGGCCGCGGCGCTGTCGAGGTCCAGCCGGGTGGCCTCGACCAGCAGGAGTGCCCGGGCCCAGTCCAGGGATTCGGCCACGCCCGGCGGCTTGATCAGCTCCATGTCGCGCAACTCGTGCACCGCGGCCGCGACCTGCTCGGCCAGCCGCTCCGGGAGCCCGGGAAGGCGGGTGCGCAGGATCTCGACCTCCCGGGTGACATCGGGGTGGTCGAGCCACAGGTAGAGACAGCGCCGCTTGAGCGCGTCGTGCACCTCGCGGGTGCGGTTGGAGGTCAGGACCACCAGCGGCGGGGTGACCGCGCGGACCTCGCCCAGCTCCGGGATGGTGACCGCGTTCTCGCTGAGCACCTCCAGCAGGAAGGCCTCGAACTCGTCGTCGGCGCGGTCGATCTCGTCGATCAGCAGGACGCTCGGCGTGGACTGCAGGGCCCGCAGGATCGGCCGCGCCAGCAGGAACCGGCGGTCGTACAGGGAGGCCTCCACCTCGCCGGCGTCCAGCCGCTCCTGGCCCGTGCCCGCCGCGGCCTCCAACGACCGCAGGTGCAGCAACTGGCGAGGGAAGTCCCAGTCGTAGAGCGCCTGGGAGGCGTCGATCCCCTCATGGCACTGCAACCGGATCAGTTCCGCGTCCAGCACCTGGGCCAGTGCCTGGGCGAGGGCGGTCTTCCCCGTTCCCGGCTCGCCCTCGCAGAACAACGGCCGGCCCATCCGGACGGCCAGGAAAGCCGCCCGCGCCACCTGTTCACCGGCCAGGTAACCGGTGACCCCCAGGGCAGCGGACAGTGCGGCAGCCGAAGCGGTGGGCCCGCCCGCTGCAGGACGGGCCGGTTCGGCCGCCGCGACGGTGACGCGGTTCTCGGGATGCATCGGCGGTGTCTCCTTGCTGGGGGCACCGGTCACGGGCGGACACGGCTGCTGCCGGTCCGCCCGTGACCGTTGCGGCGGTGGAGCAGGTCAGGACTTGTCGGCGCCGATTGCGCCGATGAGGCGCAGGACGTAGTCCGGGCCCAACGGCAGCTGCTCGATCCGGACCTGGAACGGGGCGAGCGCGTCCGCGACGGCGTTGGCGATCGCCGCCGGCGCCGCGATCTGCCCACCTTCACCCATGCCCTTGATACCGCCGACGCTGAACGGCGACGGCGAGCAGAGGCTGAGCACCTCGATCGGCGGGACGTCGGTCGAGGTCGGGATGAGGTAGTCCATGTACGTGGTGGTGAGCGGCTGCCCGTCGTCCCCGTAGATGAACTCCTCGTACAGCGCGCCCCCGATGCCCTGGGCGATCGCGCCCTGGACCTGTGCCTCGACGATCATCGGGTTGATCACCGTGCCGCAGTCCTCCACCGCGACGATGCGGTCGAGGGTGACCGTGCCCGTCTTGACGTCGACCTCGGTGAGCACCACGACACAACCGTTGGCGTAGGTCGCGGGCGGGTCGTAGAACCGGGTCGCGGTGAGCATCGGCTCCTCCGAGCGCACCTCCGAGTCCCAGTAGGCGGCGAACGCGACCTCCGACAGCGGCTTGGACACCGACGGGGCGCCGGCCACGGAGATCACGCCGTCCTCGATGATCAGGTCGCTCGCGTTCGCCTCGAGCATGTTCGCGGCGACCTTGAGGAGCTGCTCGCGGACGTCGGCGGAGGCGCGGGCCACCGTCGCCCCGCCGATGACCGCGCTGCGACTGGCGTAGGTGCCCAGCCCGTAGGGCGCGCTCTGCGTGTCGCCGAAGATCACCTTCACGTCGTCCATGCCGACGCCCAGTCCGTCGGCCACGATCTGCGCGTAGGAGGTCTCGTGACCCTGGCCGTGGCAGGACGTGCTCACCGCGACCGTGACCGTGCCGCTGGGGTCCACCGTGACGGTGGAGTTGTCGTGCGAGGGCAGCGGGGTGCCGGCCTGAGCTGAGGATTCGCTGCCCCATGCGGTCTGCTCGACGTAGGTACTGATGCCCAGCCCGATGTATCGCCCCTGCTCGCGCAGGCGGGCCTGCAGCGCGCGGAAGCCCGGGTAGTCGACCGCGTTGGTCGCCAGTTCCAGCGACTCGATGTAGCTGCCGCTGTCGTACACCTGCCCGGTGATGGAGCGGTAGGGCAGCTCGTCGGGGCGCAGCATGTTGCGCCGCCGGATCTCGATCGGGTCGATGCCCAGCTCGCGGGCGATCTCGTCGATGATGATCTCGCGGACCGTGTTGGCGGCGGTCCAGCCGACTCCGCGGTAGGCCGCGACGGGGCTCTTGTTGGTCAGCGAGGCCGCCACCGTCTCGTCGAACGCCTCGATCCGGTACGGGCCGGGAAAGGACTTGGCGGCCAGGGCGGGCTCGATCAGCGCGCTCTCGGTGTTGAACGAGTAGCCCCCGCCGTCGCCGATGAACTCCCCGCGCACGCCCAGGAGCTTGCCGTCGTTGGTGACCGCCACCTCCACGTTGATGTACTCCTCCTTGGCCTGGGTCGCGGCCAGCAGGTGCTCGTGCCGGTCTTCGATCCACTTCACCGGCCGGCCGAGCTGCAGCGCGATGAAGGGGATCGCGATCTCCTCCGGGGAGGTGCACATCTTCTGCCCGAAGCCGCCGCCGACCTCGGG
>JAOPWO010000080.1 GCA_025965635.1 Modestobacter sp.
CCCCGCATCGTCCACACCGAGCCGGGAGGCCACGTCGGCGGCCGGGCCGAGCGACCCGACGCCCCGCTCCAGCAGCGTCCGGGCGCCGGCCCGGTTGCCGCGGGCGGCATGGGTGAGCCCGACCGCCAGCTGGGCCAGGCCCCGCCACAGGTCCCGCTGCTCGGCCGGCCCGGTCTTCCAGGCGTCCTCCAGCACCTCGTGGGCGTGGAAGGGGCGGCCGGCGTCCAGCAGTTCCTGCGCCGCCGCCAGCGTCTCCGCCGGCGTCCGGACGACGCCCTCCGGCGCCCGGGCCTGCCCGGGCGCGCCGTGCGGCAGCGGCCGGCCGAGCGCATCCCGGGGACGGGCGCTGCGGGCCCGTCCCTGCGCGTCGCGGTCCCGGTCGGCGCTGCTCACCCCACCCCCGGGTCAGGCCAGGACGGTGGTCAGCCGGACGTGCACGCCGTCCCCGTCGGGGGTGATGTCGACGTGGTCGCACAGCTGCCGGGCCAGCCACAGGCCCATGCCGCCGAGGGAGAGGTCGGTGCCGTGCGCCGGCCCGTAGCCGATGAACGGGTCCTCGAACCCGGCGCCGTGGTCGGTGATGGTGCACACCAGCCGCTCGCCGTTGACCCACAGCCGCAGGCTGACCGGCGGCCGGCCGTGTCGCAGCGCGTTGGTGGTCATCTCGTCCACGGCCAGCAGGAAGTCCTCGAGCGCGGGTCCGGAACCCGGGGCGAGCTGCGCGTCGGCCGCCCGATCGGCGAGCTCGCGGCGCAGGCCCCGCAGGTCGCGGACCGAGTCCGCCCGCAGCAGGGGCTCGGTGTCCTCCAGCGGCTCCGGCGGCACCGGGAGCGACCCGAGGTAGCCGGCCGGGTCGACGTGCGCCGGGTTGGGGTGGTCCTCCGCACCGACCACCAGGAGCGGGTGGGTGGCCTCCGCGGTCGCGACCAGCGCCGCGGGCACCCGGCGGGTGTCGGTCACGCACAGGGTGAGCAGCGGCTCGTCGGCGACCTCGTGGTCGAGCACCGCCTCGTAGCGCTGCCACTCGCGCCAGTGGTCGGGGTCCTCACCCGGCTGGGGTTCCAGCACGACGCGCACCAGCGCGCCGTCCTCGGTGCGGTGCCGTTCGGCGAGGCGGCGGACGGCGGTCACCGCGGCGGCGGCCCCGCTGCCGAAGACGTCGGACCACTCGGCCCAGGCGACCTTGCCCGCGTCGGGGAGCTGCGGGCGCAACAGGTCCGCGGTCTGCACCGTGCAGGCCACCACGACCGGCTGCCCGGCCGTCAGGCCGTCGCCGATGAAGCCGAGCGCCCCGGCCACCAGGTCGGCGTCCGTGCCCGTGATGAGAGCGCGGTGCACGCCGGACCCCGCTGCCCCGTCCATGCGTGCGTGCTCCCGTCCATGCTGCTCGTGCCGCCCGTGGGCACAACTGTTCTGGGCACTCCTACCCGGACCGGCCCAGACCTAGGCCTCCCGCCCGTTCGCTCTCCGCAGAGCAGTGGACTGCCGGTGGACCGGTCGGGTGTCTCCCGCACTGACCTAGCGTCTGACCGGTGACCACCCTGCCGCACGACGACCTCGGCACCAGCTGGCGGAACGCGCGACCGCGCGCGGCCGGCGTCCACCTGGACAGCGCGGCCTGCAGCCGGCAGAGCGGGGCGGTCCTGGACGCCGTCGCCCGGCATGCCCGGCACGAGGCGGAGATCGGCGGCTACGCGGCCGAGGCGGCCGCCGAGGAGCTGCTCCAGCAGGGCCGCTCGGTGCTCGCCGGCCTGGTGGGCCGGGCCGCGGCCGACGTCGCGTTCACCGAGAGCGCCTCCGCGTCGCTGCGCACGCTGGTCGGCCGGTGGCGGCTGCCCCCCGGTAGCCGGGTGGGCGTGCTGCCCGGGGAGTACTGGCACAACCTGGCCGCGCTGACCGACGCCGGGCTGACCCCGGTCGTGCTACCGGCCGACGAGCTGGGCCGGGCAGACCCGGCCGGCGTGGCCCGGGTGCTCCGCGCGGACCCACCGGCGCTGGTGCACGTGACCCTGGTGGCCAGCCACCGCGGCGTCGTCCAGCCCGGGCGGGAGCTCGCGGAGCTGTGCCGGGCCGCCGGCATCCCGCTGGTGCTCGACGTGGCGCAGGCGCTGGGCCACGTCGACTGCGACCTGGGTGCCGACGTCGCCTACGGCACCTCGCGCAAGTGGCTGGCCGGCCCCCGCGGTGTCGGCTTCCTGGTGCTGGCGCCTGCGGAGAGCGCTCAGCTGACCCCGTTGGTCGGCCCGCACCTGTTCGACGACGGCGGCGCCGACACCGACCACGCCCGCTGGTACGAGTCGCACGACGCGCACATCGGCGGCCGGGTGGGGCTGGTGCTGGCGATCGGTGAGCACCTGGCCGCCGGGCCGGACCGGGTGCGGGCGCGGCTGGCCGCGCTCGGCCGGGCCACCCGGGAACGGCTGGACGGGCGCGGCGGCTGGTCGGTGGCCGAGCCGCTGGACACGCCGACCGCCATCACCACGCTGCAGGCGCCCGACGGCGTGGACGTCCGGGCCACCGCGGTCCGGCTGCGGGAGGAGCACCGCGTGCTGGTGACCGCGGCCGGCCGGGAGCGGGCGCCGGCCGAGCTGACCGGCCCGGTGCTCCGGGTGTCGCCGCACCTGGACGCGACCGAGGACCACCTGGACGCCCTCGCCGTGGCCCTGGCCGGCTGAGGGCTGCATCCAGCTGACCGGGCGGGCCCGAAGAGGTGGTTGAACGTCCACCTACCGAGAGGACACACCGTGCGCACTGCCCGCCCCCTGGCCGCCACTGCCGTCACCGCCGGCGCTGCCGGGGCCGCCCTGCTGTTCGCCGCCACCCCCGCCGGGGCCGCCGACAACGCCACCGTCTCGATCCTGCACGGCGTCCCCGGCGTGACCGTCGACGTCTACGCCAACGGCGAGGAGCTGCTCCCCGACTTCGCGCCCGGCACACTCACCGAGCCGCTGAGCCTCCCGGCCGGCGACTACGACCTGGCCATCTACCCGGCCGGCGCCGACCCGTCGTCCACCGAGCCGGCCGCGAACGCCGAGGACGTGGCCGTCCCGGCCGGCGCGAACGCGACCGTCGTCGCCCACCTCACAGCCGACGGCACGCCGGTGCTCACCCCCTTCGTCAACGACGTGTCCACCGTCCCCGCCGGTCAGGCCCGGGTGACCGTGCGGCACGCTGCCGCCGCGCCGGCCGTGGACGTCCGCGCCGACGGCGCCGTGGTCGCCCCCGGGCTGACCAACCCGAACGAGGCCAGCCTGGTCGTGCCGGCCGGCACCGTCTCCGCCGACGTCACCCTGTCCGGCACCGACACCGTGGCGATCGGCCCGGCCGACCTGCCCCTGCCCGAGGGCGCGGACACCATCGTCTACGCCTGGGGCGACGGCGAGGCCGGCTACCAGCTCGCCGTCCAGACGATCGGCGGGATGCACTCCTCGCCGTCCGGCGTCCCCGGCGGCTCGGCCGGCCTCGCCGATGACGGCGGCGTGCCCGTGCCGGTGATCGTGCTGTCCACGCTCGGCCTGGGCGCCGCGGCGGTCGGCGCCCGCCGGCTGGCGACCAGCCGGGTCTGACCGACCCGGGCACCGGAGGACGACCGTGCGCAGCCCTGCCGCCGTGCTGGCGCTGGGTCTCGCCCTGGCGATCGGGACACCGGCCACCTGGGCACTGACCCGGCCCGAGCCGGCGGCCGGGGTGCCGGTCGCCGCAGCCCTGGTCGGGATGCCGGCCACGACGCCGG
>JAOPWO010000108.1 GCA_025965635.1 Modestobacter sp.
GCCGATCGTCCCGCGGAGGACCCGGCACCGCTGCCGATGTCCTCGCCCGCACCGCCCCCGGCGCCATCCCCCCGCCCTCGTCCGAGCGCGCCGGCGGGTTCGACCCGCGCCGTGAGCCGGGCGTCGGCGAAGGCAGCCGGCAGTGCCCAGGCCAGCAACAGGCCGACCCCGCCCGCCCGCGGGGCGTCGGTGGCCCGGGCCCGGCCGGCCCGACGCCGCCGTCGTCGCTGGCCGCTGCTGCTCGCCACCGTCGCGGTCCTCGCGGTCCTCGGTGCTGCCGCCGCGATCCGGGGGCCGGGCCTGCTCGGCGACCGGTCCGACGGTCCGGTCGCCGAGCAGGTGCCCGACGCCGTCCTGCCCGAGCTCATCCGGCCGACCCCCGTCCTCACCGGGCTCTCCGCGGACGCGCCGGTCCCGGACCCGACGGTGCTCGCCGGCACGATCGCCCCGCTGCTGGCCGCCCCGGCACTCGGCACCGGGCTGTCGGCCCAGGTGGTCGACGTGGCCACGGGCGACGTGCTGTTCGACCAGGCGGCCGACGACCCGGCCATCCCTGCCTCGACCGCGAAGTTGCTGACCGCGCTCGCGGTTCTCACCACCCTCGACCCGGAGGGCACGCTCCCCACGCGCGTCGTCGCCGGCACCGCCCCGGGCGAGATCGTGCTGGTCGGCGGCGGTGACCCGACGCTGTCCACCACCGACCCGTCGTCGGCCTACCCGGGCGCGGCCACGGTGGCCCACCTCGCGGCCCAGGTGCAGGCGCAGCTGGCCGGGACGCCGATCACCCGGGTCGCCGTCGACGGCTCGCTGTTCGGCGGTCCGTCCACGGCGCCGGGCTGGCAGCCGGAGGACGCGCCGTCGACCTACGCGGCGCCGGTCACCGCGACCGCCGTCGACGGCGCACGGGTGGCCCCCGGGAGCGCCCAGCGCAGCGGTCAGCCCGGGACCGACGCCGGTGCGGCGCTGGCTGCGGCGCTCGGTGTCCCCGCTGCAGAGGTCACCCTGGGGGAGGCGCCGGCCGGCGCCCGCACCCTCGGCACCGTCGAGTCCGCGCCGCTCCAGCGGCTGGTCGAGCAGGCGCTGACCGACTCCGACAACCTGCTCACGGAGTCACTCGCCCGGCACGTCGCCATCGCCCGCGATCTGCCGGCGACCTTCGCCGGTGCCGCCCAGGCCGTGACCGCCGCCGTCGCCGAGGCCGGTCTGGACGCGACCGGCCTCTCGCTGGTCGATGCCAGCGGGTTGTCCGACCAGGACCGGGTGCCCGCCCGGCTGCTGGTCGACGTCGTCCGCGCCGCCTCCGACGGGTCCGTCCCCGAGGCCGCCGGTCTGCTCGCCGGGCTCCCGGTCGCCGGGTACACCGGCACGCTCACCGACCGGACCGTGGACGGCGTCGTCCCCGGCTCCGTGCGGGCGAAGACCGGCACCCTGCTGTCCGTGCACGACCTGGCCGGGACGGTGGTGACCGCCGACGGGCGGCTCCTCGCCTTCGCCGTGCTGGCCGACGGCACCGCTGGCAGCCCGCTGGCTACCGAGAGCGCGCTGGACGACGTCGCGGCGACCCTCGCCGGTTGCGGCTGCCGCTGACGGCCCTCCTGCAGCGGCCTGCCGCGGCTCGCGAGCGGTGGAGGGCAGGAGGGTCCTCCTCCGCGGGTACGGTGAGGCGATGGGCCGACCCTCCTCCCTCGTCGACTGGGACCTCGCCGGCCGCACCGCGCGGCGACTGGCCAGTCGCGGCCCCGCCACCACCCGCGAGGAGGCGGCGGCCGTGGTCGAGGAACTGCACCGCGCCGCCGCCACCGCCGTCGCGCACGTCGAGTCGCTCACCGGGCTGCACCCCGTGGCCGGCGGGCCCGAGCCCGTCGTCGCCGTCGTCGACCGGCCCGGCTGGGTCGACGCCAACACCGCCGGGATGGCCGTGCTGCTCGACCCGATCGCCGACGCGCTGGCCGCCGCCCAGGGCGGCAAGCGGCCCGGCGCCGTGGCCACCGCGATCGGCTCGCGGGTCACCGGTGCCCAGGCCGGCGGGGTGCTGGCCTTCCTCTGCTCCCGGGTGCTCGGCCAGTACGAGGTCTTCGGCACCGGCGGCCGCCTGCTGCTCGTGGCGCCGAACATCGTGGAGACCGAGCGCAAGCTCGGGGTCGACCCCAGCGACTTCCGGCTCTGGGTGTGCCTGCACGAGGTCACCCACCAGCTGCAGTTCACCGCCGTCCCGTGGCTGCGCGGGTACCTGGAGGACCAGGTCACCGAGTTCGCCGCCGCCACCGACCTGGACGCTGACGTGCTGCTCCAGCGCATCCAGGACGTCGTCCGCAGCCTGGCGGACGCCGTCCGCGGCGCGGAGACCGACGACGACGCGCCGCAGGGGCTGATGGCGCTCATCCAGGACCCGGCGCAGCGCGCCGTCCTCGACCGGGTCACCGCGGTCATGAGCCTGGTCGAGGGGCACGCGGAGTTCGTGATGGACGGGGTGGGCCCCGATGTGGTCCCGTCGGTCCGGACGCTGCGCAAGCGGTTCGCGCAGCGCCGCAAGGGACGCGGACCGATCGACCGCGTGCTCCGTCGGCTGCTCGGGCTGGAACAGAAGATGCAGCAGTACGCCGACGGCCGCGTGTTCGTGGCCGGCGTGGTCGAGCTGGCCGGCATGGATGGCTTCAACCAGGTGTGGGCGGGCCCGCAGAACCTGCCGTTCAAGGACGAGCTGACCGACCCGGCCCGCTGGGTCGAGCGCGTGCTCGGCAGCCGCCCGGCCGTCCCCGCCTGAGTGGGGGGCCCGCCGCGGGCGGTCGCGGAGCTCCGCACCGCCGTACGGCCCGGCCTGCGGGC
>JAOPWO010000234.1 GCA_025965635.1 Modestobacter sp.
GCACGCGCCGCGGGAGGCGGGCGCGAAGATGGTGGTCGCGGCCGACCGCACCTGGGGGACCGTCGGCGGCGGGAACCTCGAGGCGGTCGCCGTCGCCCGGGCCCGGGCCCTCCTCGCCGACGGCGCCGCCCCGCCGGAGCTGCTGCCGGTGACGCTGTCGGACAAGGTGCCCTACCAGCACGGCGTCCAGTGCTGCGGGGGAGAGGTCACCCTGCTGCTCGAGCCGCTGCCGGTGGTGCCGGCGGTGGCGGTCTTCGGGCTGGGGCACGTCGGCTTGGAGCTGGCCCGGATCCTGGCCCGGCACCACCTCGACCTGCACCTCGTCGACTCCCGCGCGGAGCAGGTCGCGCCGGAGCGGCTGGCGGTGCTCGCCGACGCGCGGGCCCGGGTGCACGTGCACCACGTCCCGGTGCTGCCCGAGCTGGTCCTCGGCGAGCTGCCCCCGGGGGCGCACGTCCTGATCATGACGCACGACCACGCCGAGGACGCGGCGCTGTGCGACGCCGTCCTGCGCGCCTCGCAGCTGGGCTCCATCGGCCTGATCGGGTCGGCGGGCAAGTGGGCCCGCTTCCGGCGGAAGCTGTCCGACGAGGGCCACCCGGAGGAGGTGATCGAGCGGATCACCACCCCGATCGGGCTGGCCGGGATCACCGGCAAGGACCCGGCGACCATCGCGGTCAGCGTCGCTGCAGCCCTGGTCCGCACCCTCGAGCAGGAGCGGACCGCACGCTCGGCCGGGCAGCGGGCGCGCTCGTGACGCTCGTCCGCGGCACCCTCGTGGACACCCCGGACGATCCGTTCAGCGGCGGCACCCCGCGCGTGGAGGCCGACGGCGGGCTGCTGGTGCGGGCGGGCGGGATCGTCGACCGCGGGCCCTTCGCCGAGCTGCGCCGACGGCACGGCGGAGAGGCCGTCGTCGACCTCTCCGGCGGGCTGGTGCTGCCCGGCTTCGTCGACACCCACGTCCACTTCCCGCAGGTCCGGGTGATCGGCGGGCTCGGGATGCCGCTGCTGGACTGGCTCGAGCGCTGCGCGCTCCCCGAGGAGGCGCGGCTGGCCGACCCCGGGTACGCCCGGGGCGTGGCGAGGGACTTCGTCAGCGGGCTGGCCCAGGCCGGGACGACGACGGCCCTGGTGTTCGGTTCGCACTTCGCGCCGGCGGTCGATGCGCTGTTCGCCGAGGCCGCCCGGGTCGGGCTGCGGGTCACCAGTGGACTCGTGGTCAGCGACCGGCTGCTCCGCGACGAGCTGCTCAGCACGCCGCAGCGGGCGCACGAGGAGGGGCTGGCGTTGGCCGGCCGCTGGCACGGGGTCGGCCGCAACCGCTATGCGGTGACCCCGCGGTTCTCGCTGTCCTGCGCCGACGCGATGCTCGACTCCTGCCGGTCGCTGCTGGCCGACGTGCCCGGGGCCTGGTTCACCTCGCACGTGAACGAGAACGACGCCGAGATCGCCGCGGTCGCCGCGCTGTTCGACGGCTGCTCCTACCTGGAGACCTACGACCGGCACGGGCTGATCGGCCGGCGGAGCGTGCTGGCGCACAACGTGCACCCCGGGGACGACGAGCTGAAGCTGCTCGCCGACCGAGACGCCACCGTCGCGCACTGCCCGACCAGCAACGCCGCGCTGGGCAGCGGGCTCTTCCCGCTGAAGCGGCACCTCTCGGCCGGCGTCCGGGTCGCCCTCGGCTCCGACGTGGGCGCCGGCACCGGGTTCTCGCTGCTCAAGGAGGGGCTGCAGGCCTACTTCGTGCAGCAGCTGCTCGGGGTGGAGGGGGTGCACCTCACCGCCGGGCACCTCCTGCACCTGGCGACCTCGGCCGGCGCCGAGGCGCTCGGCCTCGGGGACCAGGTGGGCGACCTGGGCATCGGGAAGCGTTTCGACGCGGTCTGGTTGCGGCCTCCGCCGGGCAGCACCCTGGACGTGGCGCTGCGCTCCGCCGCGGGGCCGGAGGACGCCCTGGCGAAGGCCTTCGCGCTCGGCTCACCGGCCGACATCGCCGGGGTGTGGGTCGAGGGTCAGCCGATCGGGGCGCGGCCGGGGGAGTAGCCCGACGGGGCCGGCGGGGCGATCACCGCGCCGAGGGCCAGCAGGACGCCCGACCCCTGGAGGCCCGGGGAGCCGTCGGCCTCACCGGCCAGCACGCGGATGGCCACCGCTGGGGGCAGCCGCTTCATCCCGGGCCGCCTTCCCCGTCGTCACGGCGCTGGTCACCCGGCTGGGCTGGGACGTGTGGACGGAGAACCTGCGGCCGCTGCTCGGCTGAGCGGTCAGCTCTCGCCGCCGCCGGGCGCCGCCCGCAGCACCGGGACGGCCCCCTCCGGCAGCCGGATCGAGCCCAGCGCGGCGTCCACGGGCAGCCCGCTCCAGCGCGTCCGGAGGACGACGTGGCCACCCCGAGCCGCTCGCGCCACGGCAGCAGCTGCTCCAGGCGCTCCTCCGGTGAGCCGATGACGAAGCGGTCGCGTCCGGGCTGGTCGAGGGCGACGCTGACGTTCTCCTGCCCGGGCAGCGCCTGGTCCTGCCCAGGAGCCGGGCACGCGGAACGTGCCGGCCCGTGCGGGGCCGGCCAGCTCCAGCGCGGTGGCGCGGTCGCGGGCGCAGAACGCCTCCGTGATCGCCGGCAGGGTGGCCCCCGGTCCCCGTCCTGCGTCGGCCCGTGCGGCGTGGAACAGCGCCACCTGCTGGGTGGTCGTCTGCAGGGTGGCGTGCGGGTCGACCGGCCAGGTGTCGGCGAGCCGGGCCGCGCGGGCGACCGTCTTGCCGCTGTTGGCCGCCCTCCGCACCGGGGACGCCGGTCGCTGGACGGGGGCGATGGTGCCCGGGCCGACCCGCATGTCCCCGGCGTCGGCGGCCAGGCGGGCGAGGAAGGGCACCGGGGCGGTCATGGCTGCTCCGGAGCAGAGTGGGACGGGGCGGGGGTCAGGCGGAGGCGAGGAGGCGGCGGGCCTGCCGGGCGAGGGCCTCGTCGAGCAGCCGGCCGTCGGGCCCGACCGCGACGCCGGAGGCGGCGTGCGCGAGCCGGTCCAGGACGTCGCGCGCCGCGGCCAGCTCCTCGGCGGTCGGCGTGAACACCCGCTCGACCGGCCTGATCTGGGCGGGGTGGATGCAGACCCGGCCGGCGAAGCCCAGCCGGGCCAGCCGTTCGGTCTCCGCGGTGAAGGCCGCCAGGTCCCGGAACTCCGTCGACACCGGGCCCGGGGGAGGGGCGATGCCGGCGGCGGCGGACGCGGTGACCACGGTGCTGCGGGCGTGCAGCAGCTCCCAGCCCTCCGGGCCGGGCCGGACGCCGAGGTCGGCGGCGAGGTCGACCTCACCCAGCTGCAGGTGCCGGACCCGTGGCCCGGCCGCGATCTCCGCGGCCGCGACGACGCCGGCCGCCGTCTCGATCAGCGGGCAGACCGCGATCGACCCGAGCGGCAGGCCCCCGGCGGTCTCCAGGCCGCTGAGCAGCGTGTGCAGCAGCTGCAGCGTCGACACCGCGGCCACCTTCGGCACGCAGATCCCGGTCAGCCCGGGGCCGACGACGGCTCGGACGTCGTCGGTGCCACGGGCTCCCGTGTTGACCCGCACCCACACCTCGACGGCCTCGGTCCGCGGCCGTCGCACCCACTCTGCGACCGTCGCCCGGGCGTCGTCCTTGGCGGACACGGCGACGGCGTCCTCCAGGTCGAGGATGACCGCGCCCGCCCCGCTCGCCACCGCCTTGCCGAACCGGTCGGGTGCGTTCCCCGGGACGTAGAGGTGGCTGCGGGGGCTCACCCGATGACCCCGGAGCCGCTGAGCAGGGCCTTGGCGATGACCGTCCGCATGATGTCGTTGGTCCCCTCGCCGATGGCCATGAGCGGGGCGTCCCGGTAGAGCCGCTCGATGACGAACTCGGTGGAGTAGCCGTACCCGCCGTGGATCCGCATCGCCTCCAGGGAGGCCGTGATCGCCGTCTCGGAGGCGAAGTACTTCGCCATCCCCGCCTCCATGTCCACCCGCCGGCCGGCGTCGGCCTGCGAGGCGGCCCAGTAGGTCATCAGCCGGGCGGCCTGCAGCTGGGTCGCGATGTCGGCCAGCTTGAGCTGGATCGCCTGGAAGTCCGCGATCGGCCTGCCGAACGCGGTGCGCTCCTTGGCGTACCGCAGGGCGGCGTCGTAGGCGGCCTGGGTGATGCCGACGCTGCGCCCGGCGATGTTGAGCCGGCCGATCTCCAGGCCGGACAGCGCCTGCTGCAGCCCCCGCCCCTCCGCCCCACCGAGCAGGTCCTGAACCGGCACGCGCACGTCCTGCAGCGAGATCTCGCAGGACTCGGTGCCCTTGTAGCCGAGCTTGCCGAGGTCGCGGCTGACCTCGAAACCGGGGCTCGTCGTGTCGATGAGCAGCAGGCTCATGCCCTTGTGCGCCGGGCTGGTCGTCGGGTCGGTCTTGACCAGCACCGGCAGGACGTCGGCGTGCCGGGCGTTGGTGATCCAGGTCTTGGTCCCGTTCACCACGTACTCGTCGCCGTCGCGGCGAGCGGTGCTGCGGATGCCCTGCAGGTCGGTGCCGGCGCCCGGCTCGGTGAGGCCGACGCCGGTGCGGAACTCACCGGCGGCCAGCTTGGGCAGCAGCCGCTGCTTCTGCTCGTCGGTGCCGTGGCGGGCGATCATCCAGCAGGACAGGTTGTGGCTGCCGAGGATCCCGGCGATGCCCATCCAGCCGCGGGAGATCTCCTCGTAGACCAGCGTGAAGCTGACCATGTCCAGGGCCAGCCCGCCGTACTGCTCCGGGGTCGTGATCCCGAACAGGCCCATCGCCCGCAGGTGCTCGACGATCTCGGTGGGGTAGCGGCCGCTGCGCTCCCACTCCGACGCGACCGGGACGATCTCCCGGTCGACGAACCGGCGCAGCGCGTCACGGAAGTCCTGCTGTTCCTCGGTGAAGGTGAAGTCCATGTCGCGCTCGCTTCCGGAGGGGGAGGGGGTCAGCGGGTGGCGGCCTCGGCGGCCGGCTGCTCGCCAGGGCCGGGGCGGTCGGCGCCGGGTGGCACGGGCTCCGGGGGCAGGTCGCCGAACGCGCCGGCCGCGGCCAGTCCGGCGATCCGCTTCGGGTCGTAGCCGAGCAGGCCGGACACGACCTCGGTGAAGTGCTCGTTGCGGAGCGGAGCCCGCCGGTAGGTCGGCGGCTCGTCGCCGAACCGCACCGGAGAGGCCACCTGGGTCACCGTGCCGAAGTGCGGGTGCTCGGTCTCCACCAGGAGCCCGCGCGCCCGGGTGTGCGGCTCGGCCATCGCCTGCGCGACGTCGTTGATCGGGCCCGAGGGCACGCCCGCCGGGCCCAGCAGCCCGAGCCAGTACGCCACGGGCCGGGCCGAGAACACCGCGTCCAGTTCGGCCAGCAGCGGATCGGCGTGCCGCCCCCGGTCGGCGAACGTGGCGTACCGGGGGTCGTCGGCCAGGTCGGGGCGCCCGATGACCGTGACCAGGCGCTGCCAGAACTTCTCCTTCGCGCAGCCGACGACGAACCACCCGTCGCTGGCCCGGAAGGCCTGGAAGGGCACGAGGGAGGGGTGGGCGGAGTTCCGGGTGCGCACCGGTTCGTAGCCTGCGTTGAGGTGCCAGGTCGCCGGATAGGTCAGCAACGAGACCGCGGTGTCGTACAGGGAGACGTCGCAGTCGCCGCCGATGCCGTCCCGACGGGCCGCGTGCAGGCCGGAGAGCAGGCTGATCGCGGCGACGAAGCCGCCGGAGAAGTCGACCAGCGAGAGCCCGGTCTTGGTCGGGGGACCGTCGGGATCGCCGGTCAGGCTCATCCAGCCGGCCAGCCCCTGCAGGACGTAGTCGTAGCCCGGCTCGGCCGCCCGGGGGCCGGTCATGCCGAAGCCGGTGAGGCTGCAGCAGACGATCGCCGGGTTGAGGTGGGCCAGGTCGGCGTACCGGATCCGCATCTTGGCCGGCACGTCGCCGCGGAGGTTGGAGTAGACGGCGTCGCTGGTCGCGACCAGGTCCTCGAAGACCGCGCGCCCGGCCGGGGTGGACAGGTCCAGCGACAGGCTCTTCTTGTTCCGGTTGAACGTCTCGAAGAACAGCGAGTCCTCGCCGGCGGCGTAGGGCGGGACGTACCGGCCGACGTCACCGCCGGCGCGGGGGTCCTCGATCTTGATCACCTCGGCGCCGAGGTCGGCCAGGTGCACCGAACCGAAGGGGCCGGCGCCGTACTGCTCCAGGGAGATGATCCGGACGTCCTCGAGCGGCTTCACGCTGCGGCCTCTCCGTCGGGTGGGGTCAGCTGTCGGGCTGCTGCAGGGGGCCGGACCGGGCGGTCGGGAAGTAGTCCTGGCCGATCCCGCTCGCGCGGGTGGCCACCATGACCGAGCGGCGGAACGTGATGATCTCCTCGCCGTCCTGGTTGAGGCCGCGGGTGACCATCGAGACGATCCCTGCGTACGGCCGCGAACGGGACGGCCGCAGTGCCGTGCACAGGCTCTCGGCGTACAGCGTGTCGCCCGCGTACAGCGGGTGGGTGAGCCGCACGTCGGTCATCTCCAGGTTGGCCATGGCGTTCTGGCTCATGTCCAGCACGGAGAGGCCCAGCACGACGGCGATGGTGAGCCCGGAGTTCACGATCACCCGGCCGCCGGTGATGGGGTTCTGGGCGGCCAGGTGGGCGTTGAAGTGGTTCTGGTTGGTGTTCATCGACAGCAACGTCAGCCAGGTGTTGTCGGCCTCGGTGATCGTGCGGCCCAGCGGGTGCTGGTAGACGTCGCCGACGACGTAGTCCTCGAAGAACCGCCCCAGGGTCGCGGGGTGCGTGGTCATGCGGCCTCCTCCTTGACAGCCGGACCGTAAAGGTCTGATGTTTATCGCGTCAAGCGATCGGAGGAGCCGGCGTGAGCGGTGGGCACGAGGTGAGCGCGGCGGACGTCCAGGCGGCCGTCAACGCCGTCGTCACCACGCTGAGCGCCCCGCCGGACGTCGCCGCCCGCGGCCCGCTGGCCGGCTTGCGGGTGGGGCTCAAGGACAACATCGACACAGCCGGGGTGCGCACCACGTGCGCCTCCCGGTTCTTCGCCGACCGGGTGCCCGACCGGGACGCCGACGTCGTCGCGCGGCTGCGGGCGGCCGGCGCGCAGATCGTCGCCAAGCTCAACCTGGCCGAGTTCGCCGTCGGTGTCACCAGCCAGAACTCCGCGGCCGGTCCCTGCCGGAACCCGTGGGACCCCCGCCGGGTGCCGGGGGGATCCAGCGGCGGATCGGGTGCCGCCGTCGCGGCCGGGCTGGTCGACCTGGCCCTGGGCACCGACACCGGCGGATCGGTCCGGCTGCCCGCGGCGATGAACGGCGTCACCGGCCTCCGTCCCACCGTCGGCACGGTGAGCAACGACGGGGTCTTCCCGGTCTGCCCCGCGGTCGACACCGTCGGGCCGCTCGCCCGCACGGTCGGGTTGGTGGCCCGCGCGCACCGGGTCCTCGCCGGCTCCGGCGCGTCGGACGCGTCCCCCGCCGCGCCCCGGCGGATCGGGGTGCCCGAGCAGCTGCTCACCGATGTCGACCCGGGCGTCCGGGAGGTGTTCGAGGCGCTGCTCGCCGAGTTCCGCGCCGGCGGCGCCGAGATCGTGCCGGTGCGCGTGCCGGGGATCCTCGACGCGCAGGAGCTCGTCTACACGCTGGTCTACGCCGACCTCGCCGTCACCCACCGGGAGCGCATCGAGCGCTCGCCGGAGCTCTTCCACCCCGACACGCTCCAGCGCTTCCGGTTGGGCCTGGACATCACGGCGGCCGAGCGGGCCGCGGCGGTGGCCGGCCGCAGTGCCGTGCAGGCCCGGCTGGACACGGTGTTCGCCGACGTCGACGCCCTGCTGACGCCGACCCTCCCGGTGGACGTGCCCCTCGCCGGGCCGGGGGACGTCGTGGCGGTGTCCCGGCGCCTCGGCTTCCTGACCTATCCCTGGTCCCTGCACGCCGGGCCCACCCTCGCGCTCCCGGCGGGTCTGCACCCCTCCTCGGGCATGCCGGTCGGGGTGCAGCTCACCGGCCCGGTCGACGGCGAGGAGGGGCTCTTCGCCGTCGGCGCCTGGTACCAGTCGCGCACCGCCTGGCACGACCTGCGGCCCCCGCTCTGCCTGGGCTGACGGCCGGCGGGCGCGGGGGTCAGACGGTGCGGAGCCGGTCCATCTGCACGTAGGCCGCGGTCAGGTGGTCCAGGTGCCGGCGCATCGCGTCCTCGGCACCGGGGCCGTCACCGCGCTCCACCGTGCTGAGCAGCTCGGCGTGGTCCGCGGCGACCTGGATCCAGAAGCCGTCGGGCGCCCGGTCGCGGCCGAACCGGTGCGACAGCACCCGGAACAGCGGCGCGGTCACCACCTCCAGGAGCGGGTTGTCCGCGGCGCTGAGCAGCACGAGGTGGAAGGCCTGGTTGGCCGCGTAGGTCTCCGGACCCTCGGCGCCGGCCGGGTCGAACTGGGCGGCGCGCAGCCGCTCGAGGTGCTTGGCGGTGCGGAGCCGGGCGGCCGCGCCGGCGACCGGGACCTCCAGCACGTGCCGCGCGGTCATCAGCTGCGCGACGGTGACGGCGTCGGCCGCGGCGAGCAGGGTCACCCCGGTCTCGAGGTTGGCGCTCACGTGCCCCACGCTGGGCACGGCGACGAAGCTCCCGCCCGTGACCCCCCGCACCGTCTGGATCAGGTCCTGGCTGGACAGTGCCCGCAGGGCCTCGCGGACGGTGCTGCGGCCCACCCCGAACGTCGTGGAGAGCTCCTGCTCGCTGGGCAGCCGGGCGCCCGGCGGCAGGGCACCGGACAGGATCCGGGCGCGCAGGCGTGCGGCCAGCACCGCATAGGCGGGAGCCGCCGCGGACGGCTCCGGCCGGGCGTCGGTCACCCGGCCAGTCTGGCAGCCGACGAAACGGAGACGTCATGTCCCAGCCGTTGACCGGCGAAAGTTCAGACCTTTAGATGGGCCCACGGCGCCCGTCGCCGCCCGCCCTCCCCGACTCCTGGAGGTCCTGCCGGTGTCCGTCGTCCCCCGAGCGGCCCTCGTCTCCTGCAGCGCCACCGGCGACGTCGCCCCGGAGTCCGGCCGGCCGCAGGACGCCCGGCTCGCCCGCACCGCCGGCCACCTCGCCGCGGACCTCGCGCAGGGCACCGCCGAGCAGGCCACGGACGGAGCCCGGTGAGCACGCCGGAGGAGGTGCGGGTCGGGGTCGGCCGGCTCGACACCCGGGAGCGCCCCGGGCTCGTGATGGTGGACTGCCAGCGGTTGTTCACCCTCGGTGGCACACCGGGGTCGCCGCTGGACGCCGCGGTCTCCACCGCGGCCGCCGCCGCCCAGGCCGCCCGGGACCGCGGGGTGCCGGTCGTCTGGCTGCGCACGCTGTTCGAGGCCGACGACGAGCTCGGGCCGGTGTGGCGGGCCAAGGCGCCCGCGCTGGCCCAGTTGCGGCCGGGCAGCGAGCTCGCCGACTGGGACCCGCGGGTCGGCCACCGGTCCGGCGAGGTCGTCGTCACCAAGAAGCGGGCCTCCGGCTTCGTGGGCACCGACCTGCACGAGGTGCTCACCGACCTGGACGTGTTCACCCTCGCCGTCGCCGGGTTCACCACCGCCGGGTGCGTGCGGGCCACCGTCGTCGACGCGGCGTCCCTCGACTACGCGCCGGTCGTGCTGGCCGACGCGATGGCCGACCGGTCCGACTCGATCCACGAGGCCGGGCTGCTCGACCTCGACGCCCGGTACGCCGACGTGGTCCGCGACTCGGCGGCCTGGTGGTCCGGGATCCCCGCTCGGCCATGACCGTCCGACCCCTTCCGCGGCGGGTTCCCCCGCCGCGACCGCAGAGGAGCACCGCATGAGCGAGCAACCGGTCGACGAGCGCCCACTGGCCCGCCGGGTCGCCGAGTTCGTGGCCGCCACCGGTCCGGGGGCCGTGCCGGAGGAGGTCCTGGGGCGGGCGCGGCACCTCGTGCTCGACGCCGTGGGGCTCGCCTTCGCGTCCACCGCCTATCCCTTCCCCGCCGTGGCGCGGGAGGCGCTGGGGGCGCTCGGGTCGGGCGACCACCCGGTGCTGGGGATGAAGGACCGGCTGGAACCGCGGGACGCGGCCGTCCTCAACGGTGTCCTCGTGCACGGCCTGGACTTCGACGACACCCACATCGGGGCGGTCACGCACGTCTCCGCGGCCGCGCTGCCCGCGGCCATCTCCGCGGCCACCGTCGTCGGTGCCACCACCCGCGACCTGCTGCTCGCCTACGTCCTCGGCGTCGAGGTGTCGGCCCGGATCGGGCTCGCCGGCGCCGGCGCCTTCCACGACATCGGCTGGCACCCGACCGCCGTGGCCGGCGCCTTCGGGTCGGCGGTGGCCGCCGGGAAGCTGGCCGGGCTGGACGCCGGCCAGCTCACGATGGCCCAGGGCGTCGTCGGCTCGATGGCCGGCGGTCTGCTCGAGTTCCTCGAGGACGGCGCCTGGACCAAGCGCCTGCACCCGGGCTGGGCGGCGCTGTGCGGGCTCACCGCGGCCACCTTCGCCCGGACCGGCTGGACCGGCCCGGCTGCGGTGTACGAGGGCCGGTTCGGGCTGTTCAACACCCATCTGCCCGGCCGGGACACCCATCCGGAGCTGATCGCCACCGACCTGGGCACCACCTGGGAGATCGCCCGGACCGCGGTGAAGCCCTATCCGATCTGCCACTTCAACCACGCGTTCGCCGACGCCGCGAAGCTGCTGCGCGAGGAGCACGGCATCCGCCCCGAGCAGGTCGCCACGGTGCGCTGCGCCATCCACCCCACGCCGGGCAAGGTCGTCTGCGAGCCGGCGGCCGCCAAGTGGGCTCCGCGCGACGAGTACGACGCCAAGTTCAGCCTGCCCTACGTCGTGGCGACGGTGCTGACCACCGGCCGGTTCACCCTCACCGAGCTCGACGACCGCTCCCTCGCCGATCCCGCGGTGCTGGACCTCGCCCGCCGGGTGCAGGTCGTCGACGACCCGGACAGCGCCTTCCCCCGGGCGTACTCGGGGTTCGTGGAGATCGAGCTGACCGACGGGCGCCGGGTCAGCCACCGCGAGCAGGTCAACCGCGGCCACGACGAGCGGCCGCTGACCGACGCCGAGATCGTCGCCAAGTTCCGCGAGTCGATGTCCGTCGTCGCCGACGAGGCCACCACCGACCGGGTCGAGCGGGCCGTCCTGTCGATGGGCGACGACCGCCCGGCCCGCGACTTCGCCGAGGCGTGCAGCGCCTCCTGACCCGTCGCACCCCCACGCCGTTCCATCGGCCGGCTCGGCCGGTCCGCACCACCGCACCGCACCGCACCGCACCGGACCGCAGAGGAGCAGACATGGACTTCGGGGTATTCATCCCGATCGGGAACAACGGCTGGCTCATCTCCGAGAACGCCCCGCAGTACATGCCGTCGTTCGAGCTGAACAAGCGGATCGTCCAGGAGGCCGAGCGGCAGGACTTCGCGTTCGCGCTGTCGATGATCAAGCTCCGCGGTTTCGGCGGGAAGACGGAGTTCTGGGACCACAACCTGGAGTCGTTCACCCTGATGGCGGGGCTCGCGGCGGTCACCGAGCGGATCAAGCTCTACGCCTCCACGGCCATCCTCACCCTGCCGCCGGCGATGGCGGCCCGGATGGCGACCACCATCGACTCGATCGCCCCCGGCCGGTTCGGGATCAACATCGTCTCCGGCTGGGCCAAGGGCGAGTACGACCAGATGGGGCTGTGGCCGGGTGACGACTACTTCGCCCACCGGTACGACTACGCCACCGAGTACGTGCAGGTGATGCGTGAGCTGTGGGACACCGGCCACTGCACCTTCGAGGGCGAGTACTTCACGATGAAGGACTGCGTGCTGTCCCCTCGCCCGCAGTCGGGCATCGACGTCGTCTGTGCCGGCCAGTCCGAGCGGGGGATGCGGTTCTGCGCCGAGAACGGCGACTACAACTTCATCCTCAGTCCCGGCGTCAACGACCCGGGGGTCTACCGGGAACCGGTCGAGAAGCTCTCGGCGGCGGCGGCCGAGACCGGCCGGGACGTCGGCTCGCTGCCGCTGTTCATGGCGATCATGGCCGACACGGACGAGGAGGCGCACGCCAGGTGGCAGAGCTACCACGACGGCGCCGACCTGGGTGCGCTCGGCTACATGGCCGAGGAGGGGGCGAAGGACACCGCCACCGATGAGGGCGGCACCGCCCGCAAGATCAACCTCCCGGAGGGGGCGATCAACTTCAACATGGCCACCCTCGTCGGGTCGCCGGAGACGATCGCCCGGCAGATCGACCAGGTCGCGGCGATGCCGGGGGTGAAGGGGATGATGTTCACCTTCGACGACTTCGAGAAGGGCGTGAAGGACTTCGGCGAGAAGGTCCGGCCCCTGCTCGGCTGATCCGGCGTCGCGGCCCGCCCGGGACCTCCGGGCGGGCCGTGCCGCGCCTGGGAGTTCCCGTGACCTCGTTCCTCTCTCCACGCCCCGACACCCGCCGCCGGCTGCGCGAGCTGCTCGCCGGCCCCGCGCCGGTCCTGGTGCCTGGCGCCTACGACGCCCTCTCCGCACGGCTGGTGGAGCAGGCCGGCTTCGACGCCGTCTACATGACCGGTTTCGGCACGTCGGCCACCCTGCTCGGCCGGCCGGACATCGGGCTGCTCACCGGCAGCGAGATGGCCGACAACGCCCGCCGGATGGTGCAGGCCGTCGGCGTCCCGGTCATCGCCGATGCCGACACCGGCTACGGCAACGCGCTCAACGTCGTCCGCACCGTGCGGGAGTACGAGCAGGCCGGGGTGGCCGCCCTCCAGTTGGAGGACCAGGTCGCACCCAAGCGCTGCGGTCACATGAGCGGCAAGGCCGTCGTCGACGTCGCCGAGGCCGTGGCCAGGATCCGGGCGGCCGTGGCCGCCCGGACCGACCCCGACCTCGTGGTCGTCGCGCGCACCGACGTGGCCCAGGTCGAGGGCATCGACGCCGCGATCGACCGGGCCCGGCGCTTCGCCGACGCGGGGGCCGACGTCCTCTTCGTGGAGGCCCCCCGCACGGCTGCCGATGTGGAGGCCGTCGCCACCGGGCTGGCCGGGTACCCGCTGCTGTTCAACTGGGTCGAGGGCGGGCAGACCGAGGGCCTGACCCTGCAGACGGTCACCGAGCTGGGGTTCCGGCTGGTCATCTTCCCGATCTCCACGCTCCTCGCTGCCACGGCCGGGATGCAGGGCGTGCTGGAGACACTGCGGCGGGACTCGACGACCGACACCCATGCCGGCCCGATGCAGACCTTCCCCGACTTCCTGGACACCATCGGGCTGGCCGGGGTGCGCGAGGACGAGCAGCGCCTCTCCTCCTGACCCGGCCGGCCGCCGTGCCCACCCCCGGTCCCCGGGGGTGGGACCGGGGGCCAGCGGCTAGGTTCGTCCCCGGAAGCGGGACTCGCGAGTGGAATGGTCGGGTGGGCGCGTGGGCAGGTCGGTGCTGGTGACCGGAGGGAACCGGGGGATCGGGCTGGCCATCGCCCGCTCGTTCGCCGAGGGGGGTGACTCGGTCGCGGTCACGCACCGCGGCAGCGGCGCCCCCGACGGGCTGTTCGGCGTGCAGTGCGACGTCACCGACGCCGCCGCCGTCGACCGGGCCTTCACCGAGGTCGAGGAACACCAGGGGCCGGTCGAGGTCCTGGTCAGCAACGCCGGCATCACCCGCGACGGGCTGCTGCTGAGGATGGGCGAGGACGCCTTCACCGACGTCATCGACGCCAACCTGACCGCCGCCTACCGGGTGGCCAAGCGGGCCGCGCCGAAGATGGTCCGCGCCCGCACCGGCCGGATGGTCTTCATCTCCTCGGTGGTCGGCCTCAGCGGCTCGGCCGGCCAGGTGAACTACGCGGCCAGCAAGTCCGGGCTGGTCGGGCTGGCCCGTTCCATCGCCCGGGAGCTGGGCAGCCGCGGCATCACCGCGAACGTGGTGGCGCCGGGCTTCGTCGAGACGGACATGACCGCGGAACTGCCGGAGAAGCGGCAGCAGGAGATCCTCGGGCAGGTGCCGCTGGGGCGGTACGCGCAGGCGGCGGAGATCGCCGGCGTGGTGCGGTTCCTGGCCGGCGAGCAGGCGGGCTACATCACCGGGGCCGTCGTCCCGGTCGACGGCGGACTGGGGATGGGGCACTGATGGGCATTCTCGAGGGCAAGAAGATCCTGGTCGCCGGTGTGCTGACCGAGCAGTCCATCGCGTTCTCGGTGGCCCGGATCGCGCAGGAGCAGGGCGCCACCGTCGTGCTGTCGAACTTCGGCCGCGCGCTGTCGCTGTGCCAGCGGATCGCCAAGCGGCTGCCGCAGGAGGCGCCGGTCATCGAGCTCGACGTCACCGACACCGAGCAACTGGCGACGCTGGCCGACCGGCTGCGCGAGCACGTCGACGGTCTGGACGGCGTGGTCCACTCGATCGGTTTAGCGCCGCTGGAGGCGATGGGCGACGGGTTCCCCGAGGTCGCCTGGGAGCACGCGGCGACGGCGTTCCAGGTGTCGACGTGGTCGCTGGCCTCGCTGACCCAGGCCTGCCGCCCGCTGTTCGGCGACACCGCCTCGGTGGTCGGCCTGACCTTCGACGCCACGGTGGCCTGGCCGGTCTACGGCTGGATGGGCGCGGCGAAGGCCGCGCTGGAGTCGACCTCCCGCTACCTCGCCCGCTAGCTCGGCCCCGAGGGCGTCCGGGTCAACCTGGTCGCCGCCGGCCCGCTGCGCACCATGGCGATGAAGTCGATCCCCGGCTCCAAGCAGTTCGAGGAGGCGTGGGAGGGGCGTGCCCCGCTGGGCTGGTCGGTCACCGACACCGAGCCGTCGGGCAAGGCCGTCGTCGCGCTGCTGTCGGACTGGTTCCCGGCCACTACCGGCGAGATCGTGCACGTCGACGGCGGCTTCCACGCCGTGGGGGTATGACGGTCTGGTGATCGACCCCGCGCGTCCCCGGCACCCCCTCCCCGGCGGCACCGCCATCACCCCGCCCGACCAGCAGCCGAATGCGGACCCGTCGCTCGCCGTCCGCAACAACGGCGGGCGCGCCCCCTCCGTCGAGCCGGCTCCGGCGGGTCGCCGGGAGGCGCTCCTGGTGCTCTCCTTCGGCGGCCCGGAGGGCACCGACGACGTGCTGCCCTTCCTGGAGAACGTCACCCGCGGCCGCGGGATCCCACGGGAGCGGCTGGCAGCCGTCGCCGAGCACTACCACCCCTTCGGCGGGGTCAGCCCGATCAACGAGCAGAACCTGGCCCTGGTCGAGGCGGTGCGGGCCGATCTGGCGGGCGCCGGCCTGGACCTGCCGGTGTACTGGGGCAACCGCAACTGGGCGCCCTACGTCGAGGACACCTGGCGGCAGATGGCCGAGGACGGCATCGAGCACGCCTACGTCTTCGCGACGTCGGCCTACGCCTCGTTCTCCGGCTGCCGGCAGTACCACGAGGACGTCGCCCGGGCACGCGTCGCGCTGGCCGCCGACCCCGCGGCCCCGGCCGGTCCGACGGCGGAGAAGCTGCCGCACTATTTCGACCAGCCCGGCTTCCTGCAGGCCAACGCCGAGGCGCTGGCCGCCGCCCTGGCGCGGCTGCCGGCCGGCCTCCGGGACGGCGCCCGGCTGGTGGCGACGGCGCACAGCATCCCGACCGCGATGGCTGCCGTC
>JAOPWO010000149.1 GCA_025965635.1 Modestobacter sp.
GCCTTCGGCGCGCTGTGCTGGCTGCCGGACTACGTGCGGGCCCGCGCCGGGCAGGCGGGCGTGGCCGAGACCGGCGTCATCTCGGTCTGGGAGCGGCCCACCCGGGTGGCGATGGCCGGGCTCACCCTGGGCGGCGCGGGGGTCGTGGCCGGGCTGGACCCCGGCGCCTGGGTGGTGACCAGCGGATCCGCGGTCGGCTGCCTGCTGGGGGTGGTCGGGACAGCGCAGCTGGGGGTGCAGGTGCGACGGGTGCTGGGTGGCTGACCCGCCGCCACCGCCGTCCCGGATCGGGGGCCGTGGCGGGGGTGCGGCTGGCAGCGTCGAGGGGCTGCTCCTACTCTGGTGCGGCCCCGGTGCTCGTCACCGGTCCGGGGTCACAGGCCTCCGGTGGCTCCCGACCTGCACGCGAGAGGTGTTCCGATGCCCGTCGTCGTGACCGGTTCGATCGCCACCGACCACCTGATGACCTTCCCCGGGAAGTTCACCGACCAGTTCGTCGAGGGCAAGATGCAGAACGTCTCGCTCTCCTTCCTGGTCGACGACCTCGTGCAGCACCGCGGCGGCGCGGGGGCCAACATGGCCTACGGCCTGGGGCTGCTCGGCCTGGGCCCGGTGCTGGTCGGCGCGGTGGGCAGCGACTTCGACGACTACGACGCCTGGCTCACCCGGCACGGGGTGGACACCGGCAGCGTGCACTGGTCGGAGCTCAAGCACACCGCGCGGTTCGTGTGCACGACCGACACCGCGAACAACCAGATCGCCTCCTTCTACTCCGGCGCCATGTCCGAGGCCGCGTTGATCGAACTGGCACCGGTGGAGAAGCGGGTCGGCTCGCTCGACCTGGTCATCGTCGGTCCCAACGACCCGAAGGCGATGGTCCAGCACACCCAGGAGTGCCGGGAGCGCGGCTACCCCTTCCTCGCCGACCCCTCCCAGCAGCTGGCCTGGGCCGACGGGGACATGATCCGCACCCTGGTCGACGGCGCCGACCTGCTGTTCACCAACGAGTACGAGCACGCCCTGCTGCTGCAGAAGACCGGCTGGAGCGAGGCCGAGGTGCTCGACCGGGTCGACGCGTGGGTGACCACCCGCGCAGCCAACGGCGTCATCGTGGATCGCCGTGGTGAGGAGCGCATCGAGGTGATCGCCGTCCCGGAGACCAAGCCGGTCGAGCCGACCGGAGGTGGCGACGCGCTGCGGGCCGGGTTCGTGGCCGCCCGGCAGTGGGGTCTCGGGTTGGAGCGGGCCACCCAGGTCGGGTCCGCCGTGGCCACCGCGGCGATCGAGGTCATCGGTACGCAGGAGTACGACCTGCCGACCGGACCGTTCCTGGACCGCTTCGCCGCCGCTTTCGGTGCCGGCGCCGCGGACGAGATCGCCCCGCACCTGCCTTCCTGAGCCGACTGCCCCGTCCCTGAGGAGGCCGGGGCCCTTCCTCAGTCGCCGCGGACGCGCTCGCCGATCGACGGGTCGGCCGACCACGTGCCGTAGGGGATGCGGCGGATCTCCTTGATCTCGCCGATCGTGGCCCACTCGTTCCCGCCGAGCCGGGCCAGGGGCTGCAGGTGCTCGATCCGGGGGCGGCCGTCGCGCACGGCGTGCTCGTGGACGGTGACGTGCACGACCCGGCCGAGGACGACGGTGCTGTCGCCCAGCCGCAGCGTCGAGTGCAGGGTGCACTCCAGCGACACCGGCGACTCGGCCACCCGGGGCACGCCGACCCGCTCGCTCGGCTCGAGACGCACCCCGGCGTGCTCGGCCTCGCTCTGGTCCGGCGGGAAGTCCGTGCCCGTGGCGTTGACCTGCTCGAACAACGACACCGGGGTCAGGTTCACCGTGAACTCGCCGGTCTGCTCGGCGTTGACCAGGGAGTCCTTGCGGCCCACCGAGGTGAACTGGACGATCGGCGGGTCGACGCACGCCACGGTGTAGAACGAGTGCGGCGCCAGGTTGTGCACGCCCTCGGCCGACCGCGTGACCACCCAGGCGATCGGCCGGGGCACCACCACGGAGTTGAGCACCCGGTAGAACGCCGAGGCCTCCATCTGCGCCGGGTCGAAGGAGATCCGCGGCGGGCTGCTCTGCTGGGTCACCCGCCCATCGTCGGTGACGCCGGCCGGACCGGTGACGCCGGGGGGACCGGCGCCGTCAGACGGTCCGCCCGCGCCAGTGCAGCCGGCCCCGGCGGTGGCCGACCAGCGAACGGGTCACCAGCACGTCGAGCAGGGCGACCGAGACCGGGTGGGCCAGCGAGTCGGGCCACACCCGGCCGCCGGTCCGGCCGGCCACCACGACCCGTCCGGCGACCCCCGCGGCGTAGCCGACGAGCCCGGCCCGGGAGCCGGTGAGCGCGGCCAGCGGCGGGACCAGCCAGACCGCGCTCAGCACGGTCGCGGCGGCCGCGGCCGCCGCCGGCCGGCCGCCGACTGCCGACCACAGCGACTTCGCGTAGCCCTCGCGCACCTCGGCCCAGCCGGAGTACATCCGGCAGGCGGCCAGCGTCGACCCGTCGACGACCACACCCCGGCCTCCGGCGGCCTTCACCGCGCGCAGCAGGGCGATGTCCTCGATCACCGCTCCGCGCACCGCCGCGTGCCCACCTGCGCGGTCGTACGCCACCCGGCGGACCACCAGGAACTGGCCGTTGGCCGCGGCCAGCGACGGCCGGGGAGAGCGTTCGGCCAGCCGCAGCGGCAGGAACGTCGCCCACAGCCACTGCTGCAGCGGCTGGACCAGCCGCTCCGCGGGCCCGCCGGCCAGCTGCCGGGGCCACGGCGACACCAGGTCGAGCCGGTGCGCGTCGAGCAGCGCGACGGCGGAGGCGATCGCATCGGGCATCAGCCGGACGTCGGCGTCGACGAAGACCAGCACCTCTGCGTCGCCGGCGACCGCCGCACCCTGGGCACAGGCGTTCGGCTTGCCCAGCCAGCCGGGTCCCGGCGGGACGGCGGGCAGCAGCTCCACCCGGTCGTCGGCCCCGGCGGCGACCAGGTCGGGGGTGTCGTCGGTCGACCCGTCGTCGACCACGACCACCCGCAGCCGGGGCACACCGTGCTGGTCGAGCACCGCGGCCAGGCAGTCGGTCACCTGGTCGGCCTCGTCGCGCACCGGGAGCACCACGGTGACCGGCACGGCCACCGGCGGCGCGAACGCCGGTGGCCGGCGGAGCAGCTGGGTGTTGACCGCGGCGTGCGCCGCGGCCAGGACGGAGACCGCCGCTCCGCCGCGGACGAGGGCCCGGAGCGGCCGCCGGGCGCCGGTCACCGGGCGCCTGCCCCACGGGACCGGAGGACGCGGGCGAGGGCTCCCAGCACCGGCAGGGCGAGGACGGCACCCCAGGCGGCGGAGCCGGGCAGGTCCAGCCAGCCGGCGTGCGCCACCGCGCCGCCGAGGGTCATCCAGCCCAGCACCAGCAGCGGTGCAGCATCTGCGTTCCGGAGGCCGGGAGGCCGGGCGGTGCGGGCGACCAGCCGGTCGAGCACCGCCATGAGCAGCAGGCCGGCGAGCAGCCAGCCGGCCAGGTTGGTCAGCGGGACGGTGCCGATGCCGGGCAACCCGGGGGAGGGGTGCGCCCACCGCCAGTAGCCGGCCTGCACCAGTTGCGGGTCCAGGACGACGTCCCAGGCGGCGAAGAGGTAGGTGGCGACGAGCACCCGGGCGACGGTCCGGCGCCCGGGTCGTACCCGGGCGGTGAGCAGGTCGGCCAGCACCCAGCTCGGCCAGGCCATCATCAGCCAGGCGAGCGGTACCAGGAACGGCACGCCGAGCAGCGTGGCCCCGAGGACGCCGCTGTAGGAGTACTCGCCGTAGGGGAACCCGGTGGCCAGCCCGAGCGCCTCGATGAGCACGGCGGCGACAGGCACCAGGACGAGCACGCCCAGGCCGGTGCGCCAGCCGCGGCCCGCGACGGCGGAGAGCACCGAGACGCCGGCGCCCAGCAGCACGATCGTCCAGCTCACCGCGTTCCGGCCGGCGCCGTCGGTGAGCGGGTAGCTGATCGCCGTCAGCACCAGCGCGCCGGCCAGCACCAGCGGTGCCCAGCGCAGCAGCGGCGGTGGGGAGGTGCGCGACCCGGCGACCGTCCCGGTCACCGGGGTCCGCCGCGGGCCCGCCGGACGGCCCGCAGGGCGCC
>JAOPWO010000180.1 GCA_025965635.1 Modestobacter sp.
GGCCGCGGCCACCGTGCCGGCCCTGGTCCGCCGCCGCGCCTCCCGGCGGACCGGCGCATGACCGCCGCGCCCGAGCTGGGCCCCGTGCTGGTCATCATCCCCACCTACGACGAGATCGGGAGCCTCGGCACGGTGCTGGACCGGCTGCACGCCGCCGTCCCGACGGCGCACGTGCTGGTGGTCGACGACGCCTCGCCCGACGGCACCGGCGCACTGGCCGACGCCCGGGCCACGGTCGACGACCGGGTGCATGTCCTGCACCGTCCGGGCAAGGCCGGGCTCGGCCCGGCGTACGTGGCCGGTTTCGGCTGGGCCGCCGGGCACGGGTACCGCGTGGTGGTCGAGATGGACGCCGACGGCTCGCACCCACCGGAGCGGCTCCCCGCGCTGCTGGACGCGCTCGTCGACGCCGACCTGGTGCTCGGCTCCCGGTACGTGCCCGGGGGGCGGGTGCTGGAATGGCCGGCGTACCGGCTCGCGCTGTCCCGGTTCGGCAACCTCTACACCCGCTGGCTGCTCCGGCTCCCGCTGCAGGATGCCACCGGCGGCTACCGGGCGGTGCGGGCCGACCTGCTCGCCCGGCTGCCCTTCGACGAGGTGGCCAGCCAGGGGTACTGCTTCCAGGTCGACTGGGCCTGGCGGGCGGTGCGGGCGGGGGCCCGGGTGGTCGAGGTGCCGATCACCTTCACCGAACGCGCCTTCGGCCGGAGCAAGATGAGCAGCTCGATCGTTGGAGAAGCACTGACCCGTGTCACCTGGTGGGGCGTGCGCGACCGGCTGGCCGACTGGCTGCCCGGGCGGGTGCCCCGGCTGGTGCCGGAGCGGGACCGTGCCCAGCGGTGGCTGAGGGCGCTCCGGTAGGAGGAGCGCCGGCCATCCGGCACGGGACAGCTGAGGAGGAAGCATGGCCACTCTCCATCCGCCGACCGGGTACCCGACCCGGCGACCGGTGTCACGGCGGCTGCGGACGGCGCTGGGACTCGGCGCGCTCGCCGAGGTCGCAGTCTTCGTGCTGGTGGCCAGTCGGATCGGGGTGGGCTGGACGATCCTGCTGACCCTGGCCACCAGCGCCCTCGGCGCGGCGCTGCTCGCCCGGCAGGGCACCCGGGCGCTGGCCGACCTGCGGGAGCGCGCCCAGCTGCGGCAGGACCCGGGCCGGGCGCTGGGGGACGCCGGGCTGGTGGCGGCCGGTGGTGTGCTGATGGTGCTGCCGGGCTTCCTCGGCGACCTGCTCGGCCTGCTGTGCCTGCTGCCGTTCACCCGCGCGCTGCCACGGGCGCTGATCGCCCGGCTGCTGCTGCGCCGGCTGCCCGACCGGCTGCGCGGCCCGGTCCGGGTGCGGGCGACCCGCACCACCCCGGTGGGGCCGGCCGACCAGCCCGGTCCCGCGGCCGGCGGCACGCCGCGGGTCCTCGAGGGCGAGATCGTGGGAGACGCAGAACGGCCCCGGTGCGACGAGCACCGGGGCCGTTCTGCGTCGGGCCCTCTGCGGGGTCGCGCGCCGAGTTCGCGAGGCGTGGGGGCAGAGGGGTCCTTGTCCTACGTCAGCTCGCGCGGGTCCGCCGGCCGCGGAGCACTTCGAGACGCTCGGCGAGGACCTCCTCGAGGTCGTCCACCGAACGGCGCTCCAGGAGCATGTCCCAGTGGGTGCGCGGCGGCTTCACCTTCTTGGGAGCAGGCTCCGCGCCGCCGACCAGCTTGGCGGCCGAGCCGTCGTACTTGCACTCCCAGGTATCGGGGAGCTCGGCGTCATCAGCGAAGGGCACCGTGACCAGGTGGCCCTGGGGGCACCGGTACTCGGCGTACTGCCTCTCGATGGGCGCGGTGTTGCGCTCGGTCTCGTAGCTCACGCTGCCCAGTCGGCTGCCCCGTAGGGATCGCTCGCCCATGGCACACCGTCCTCTCGTGCTCGTCGGTGGTCTTGGCTACCCGGGCAGCCGTGTGCTCATGCCACACGGCCGGGGGAAGTCATGGGGGGTAACGACAGAACTCGCAAAGAGATTCCGCGTTCTCAGTTCCCCATCATCGCATGGAGTGGTATTAGGGCCATCGGCGCCCCCGGGAGGGTGAGGGTCCGCCCCGGTCGGGTGAGGGCGGGTCGGGGCGGTGTCGGGTCCGCTCAGGGCAGGGCCAGCTGGCCGGGACCGGTGGGGGTCGGCCCGAGCTGGCCGCGGGCGTGGTGCCTCCGGCAGAGCACCTGGTACCGCACCGGCACCCCGTCGTCGGCGGCCGCACCGGCGCCGTGCCCGGGCTCGGCCGGGCCGGTGTCGGCCACGACCACGGTGGCGCCCTCGCGGACCATCGCGCCGCCCACCACCCGGGCGTTGAGCAGTCCGGGCAGACCGCACCAGCAGAGCACCTCCACCTGCACGCGCTGGACGTCGTCGGCCAGCTCGAACAACCGTGCGCTGCCGGTGAACAGCCGCGTGCGGAAGTCGGTGGAGAGCCCGAAGGCGTAGACGTCGACGTGGAACTCGTCGACCAGCTCGGCGAGCTGCTCGACCTGGGCGCCGGTGAGGAACTGCGCCTCGTCGACGATCAGGTAGTCGACCCGGTGACCGGTGGCCCAGCGGTCCCGGACGAGCAGCCGGACGTCGGTGTCCTCGGCCAGCTCGACCGCGTCGCGGCGCAGACCGACCCGGGAGCTGATCTGCGGAGCACCGGAGCGGTCGCCCTGGGTCAGCAGCAGACCGTGCCGGCCCTGCCGGCTCTGGTTGTGGTCGACCTGCAACGCCAGGGTGGACTTCCCGCAGTCCATCGGACCGTGGAAGAACACCAGGTGCGCGGGGGCGGGGTGCCGCCGCCGGTCGCCGGCCACCGGGACGGAGACCGGCCCCAGCAGTGGATCCGGTCGCGACGCGTCGCCGGCGGGGCCGGGCAGGGGGGTCACAGGCGCTCCGGGGGGACGTTGCCGGCCTCGACGATCGCCCGCCGCATGTCCAGGGTGGCCAGCAGCACGCCCCCGACGACGAAGAAGAAGACCAGGCTGAAGATGGCGTAGCGGTAGGATTCGGTGACCTGGTAGGTCAGGGCGAACAGGAAGGGGCCCAGCCAGGTGGTCCCCCGGTCGCTGATCTCGTAGAAGCCGAAGTACTCCGCCTCCCGGCCGGGTGGGATCAGCTGGCTGAACAGCGACCGGGACAGCGCCTGGGTGCCACCGAGCACGAACCCGATGACCACGGCCAGCAGGTAGAACTGCACGGCAGCGCCGGGGGTCAGGAAGTAGGCGGCCACCAGGACGCCGGTCCACACCACCAGCGCGCCCAGCACCGTCCGCTTCGCGCCGATCGCCGCCGCGACCCGACCCAGGACCACCGCGCCGAAGAAGGCGACCACCTGGACGAGCAGGATCGTGGAGACCAGCGTGGTCTGGGACAGCTCCAGTTCCTCGGCGCCGTACTGGGCCGAGACGCCGATGATGGTCTGGACGCCGTCGTTGAACAGCAGATAGGCCGCCAGGAACCACAGCGTGAGCCGGTAGCGGCGCAGGTCCCGCAGGGTGGCGCCGAGCTGGCGGAACCCGCCGACGAGGGCACCGCTGCCCGGCGCGGGGACCAGCTCGGACTCCCGCGGACGCCGGTTGCGCAGCAGGGCGACGCTGACCACGGTGAACCCGGCCCACCAGACGCCGGCCGAGGCCAGGCAGATCCGCACTGCCTCGCCCTCGGTCAGCCCGAGGGATTCGTACCGGGTGAACAGCGCCAGGTTCGCGGCGAGCAGCGCCGCTCCACCCAGGTACCCGAAGGCCCAACCCCGGCTGGACACGGCGTCCCGCTCGTCGGGTCCGGCCAGGTCGGGCAGCCAGGAGTAGTAGACGACGGTGGCCGCGCCGAAGCAGAGGTTGGCGACGACGAAGAGCCCTGCGCCCAGCAGGTACCGCTCGCCGGCGACGAAGAACAGCGCCATGGTGCACAGCGAGCCCAGGAAGGCGAAGCCGGCCAGCAACTGTCGTTTGCGGCCGCTGCGGTCGGCGACGGCGCCGGTCAGCGGCAGCACGAACACCTGGAGCACCACCGACAGCGACAGCACGTAGCCGAAGAAGCTGCCCGACGGGATGCCGATCCCCAGCGGGTGGATCCGGCCCTCGGGGTCGGCGGCCGCCTCGGCGATCGAGGTCAGGTACGGCGCCAGGAAGACGGTCGTCACCGAGGTGTTGAAGACCGACATCGCCCAGTCGTAGGAATACCAGCCGCGCCGCTCGCGGCGCAGGGTCCGGTCCGGTGGGGGCGGGGAGGAGGCCTGCGCGGGGGTCACGAGCTCGCTCACCGGCGCAGGGTGCCAGGGACCGGGCGGACGGTCCAGCAGGCGGTCCCGGCGGTGTGGCTCACGGGATGTCCGCCGGCACGACGCCGCCGGGGAACGCCGCGCTGCCGGTCCTCGGCCGGGTGGGGTCGACGTAGGCCATCCGGTCCTGCGGCTCGCCGGTCCGCAGCGGCGCCAGGCCACGGGTGATGGCCGCGGCGATCCGGGTGCGCGCCCGGTTGGCGTCGCCGACCCGGCCGGCCAGCAGGTCCCCGAAGTACACCGGCGGCCCGAGGTGCACCCGCAGCGCCGGCCGGCGCCGTAGCGCCCGGAGCGCGGTGCGCACCTTTCCCCGGTCGTTGGCGTACTGGAGCACCTCGTGGGCGCCCCACTGGCTGACCGGGATCACCGGGACGTCGGCGTCCAGGGCCATCCGGGCCAGCCCGGTGCGGCCGCGCTCGGGCCAGCCGTCGGGCGCCAGCCCGACCCGGCCCTCGGGATAGGCGAGCACGTGGCCCCCGGTGTCCAGGGCCACCCGGGCCACCCGCACGGCGTGCGCCGCGAGGTCGGTGCCGCGCACCACCCGGATCACCCCGGCCCGCTCCAGCAGCGGGCCGACCACCGGGGCGGCGACGATGCTGCCGGTCGCCATGAACCGCGGGTACAGCCCGGCCCGGTGCAGCGCCGCGGCGACGACGAACGTGTCGAAGTCGCCGATGTGGTTGGCCGCCAGCAGCAGCGGGCCGCGACGCCACTCCTCCCGGACGCTCCCGGTGACCTGGAACCGCCCGAAGACATGGGGCAGCCAGGCGAAGACGCGCAGCGCCAGCCGGCCGAACCACCAGGGCGGTGCGGCGGCGATGGCGAGCTCGCGGGCGAACCAGTCGGGGTCATCCGCGGCGACCAGGCCCGCCAGCTCGGCGGGTAACGGTGGGGGAGCGGGGTGCCAGGCGCGCACCCGCCGGCCGATGGTCATGCGCCGCTCCACTCGCCGCGCGCGACCAGGAGGTCACGCAGCATCGTCGGCCGGTCGGTCATCACGCCGTCCACCCCCAGGTCGAGCAGCTCGGTCGCCTCCCGCTCGGAGTCGACCGTCCAGACGTGCACCTGGAGGCTGCGCGCGTGGGCGGCGGCGATGAAGCGCTCATCGACCAGTGGCCGGCCACCCAGCTGGAGCGGGACCTGGGCGCAGCCGGCCTGGATCCGGACCAGCCCGGCGGCCCGCGGGGAGTACGACGACAGCCGCAGCGCGGCCACGCCCCGGGGGCCCAGCGAGGTGCAGACGTCCGGTCCGAACAGCCGGCGGGCGGCAGCGATGCGGGCATCGGAGAACGACCCGAGGCAGATCCGGTCGGCCACCCCGAGCCGGCGCACGGTGCGCACCAGCGGGGCCAGGACGCCGGCGGCCTTGATGTCCAGGTTGAACCGGACGTCGGGCCAGGCGCCGAGCAGGTCCTCGAGCCGCATGATGGGCTCCCGGCCG
>JAOPWO010000252.1 GCA_025965635.1 Modestobacter sp.
CCGGCGGGATCCGGCGGTCGGCAGGCACGGCAGACCGTGCGGACGTGGCCGGCGGGGCTGCGCGCGGTTCGTCGAGAGCAACGCCTTCGAACCGACTCCCGTCACCCGCCGACGCTGCATGCCTCCCCACGGTGATGAAGGCTAGCCCGATGCGGGGCCCCTGCCCAGGCAGGACCGGTGTGCCGCCGAGGACGCGCCGCGCGGGCGTGCCCTCAGGTGCCGGCGGGGACGCCGGGCACGGCCGCCCGGCGGTTGCCGTGCGCGGCTCGCAGGCTGTCGACGGTGAAGACCGCGAGCGCCAGCCAGACGATGGCGAACCCGGCGAGCCGGGCCGGTGGCAGCGGCTCGGAGAAGACGAAGACGGCGATGACCAGCTGCATGAGCGGGTTGACGTACTGCAGCAGGCCCGCGGTGGACAGCGGCACCCGGCGGGCGGCCGCGGCGAAGAGGAGCAGCGGGATGGCGGTCGCGGCGCCGGAGCCCACCAGGAGCAGCACGTTCCCGCCGCCGACGTGCCCGAACGCCGCCGCGTCGCGGAACTCGAGGACGCCGATCACCACCAGTGCCGGGAGCACCACGAGCGCGGTCTCCAGGAACAGCCCGGGGGCGGCCTCCACCCGGACCAGCTTCTTCATCAGGCCGTAGGTGCCGAAGGAGCCGGCCAGAGCCAGCGCGATCCACGGCGGGCGACCGTAGTCGACGGTGAGCACGACGACGGCGACCGCGGCCGTGCCCACGGCCAGCCACTGCAGCCGGCGCAGTCGCTCGCCGAAGACGACGACCCCGAGCAGGACGCTGACCAGCGGGTTGATGAAGTAGCCGAGCGAGGTCTCGACCACGTGACCGGAGTTGACGCCGTGGACGAAGACCAGCCAGTTGACGACGATCAGCGCCGCGGCCACGGCCAGCACCCCGACGGTGCGCCGGTCGACGAACCCGGCACGGACCTGCCCCCAGCCGCGCAGCACGGTGAGCAGGCCCCCGATGAACACCAGCGACCAGACCACCCGGTGGGCGACGATCTCCAGCCCACCGGCCGGCTCGAGGAGCGGGAGGTACAGGGGGAACAGGCCCCACAGCAGGTAGGCCGAGAGCCCGGCCAGGACCCCCACCCGGCCTTGGTCCACCCGGGGACCCTACGTCGCTTGCCCGGCACGGTCTCCCGGAGCACCGCGGCTCCGGCCGGGGGCTCAGCTGGTCTGGATGTAGCCGACCAACTGCTCGCGCTCGGTCTCCAGTTCGTCCAGCCGGGCCTTGACGACGTCGCCGATCGAGACGATCCCGGCCAGCCGGTCGCCGACCACCACGGGCACGTGCCGGACACGGTGCTCGGTCATCAGCCGGGCGAGGTCGAGGACCCGGGCGTCCGGCGAGCAGGTGTGCACCTCCGCCGTCATCACGCTGCTGACCGGGGCGTCGAGCAGCGCAGCACCCCGCTCGTGCAGGCCACGGGCGACGTCCCGCTCGGAGAAGACCCCGTCGACGTGCACCCCGTCCGCGCTCACGACCAGGGCGCCGACCCGGTGTTCGGCCAGGACGGCCAGGGCGTCGGCGATGGTCGTCCCACCGGGGACGGTGGTGACGGCCGGGCCTGCCGCCTTGTGCCGGAGGACGTCGCTGATCTGCACGGGTTGCCTCCTCGGGAGCTGTCTCCGCGCGCAGTGTGATCCCCGCCACGCGATCGGACAAGGCCTACCGTTGTGTCGTGGACGGCGCGCGACCCAACCCGGCCCAGTGGGTCTGGTACGCCCTCGGAGGCGGACTCCCCCGACGACTGTCGCCCTGGGTGCTGGACGACGTCACCCGGCGCAGCTGGGTGGTCCGGCACCTCGCCCGGGCGCTGGTGCAGCTGGCACCGGTGATCGCGCTGTGCCTGGTCGTGGCTCCGGTGCCGTTCTCCTTCCGGCTGAGTGCCGCGGCCGGCGGGCTGCTCATGGGGCTGCTGTTCTCACTGGCGTACATGACGGAGACGACCGAGCACCGGGCGGTCAAGGCCGGCTGGCCGCCGGGCACCACCGCCCGGCTGCGCGCCGAGCGGGTGGAGCGGGACCAGCTGGAGCGGCGGGCCGAGTACCGGCAGGGCGGGTCGGGCAGCTTCGACTGAGCCAGGGCCCGCCCACCGGCCGCGGCCTCCCTCCGGGCTCGCTCAGGGAGGATGCGCCGGTGCCCCTCGAGAACCCGCGCCTGTCCCGCCGCACACTGCTCCTGGCCGGAGGCGTCGGCGTCCTGGGGTCGGCCGGGTGCACGAGCGGTCCGGACGTGCCGGAGCGGACCGGCGTGGGCACCGGGGACGTGCTGGTCCCGCTGGCCGACGTCCCTCGCGGCGGCGCCTACGAGATGTCGGTCGACGGGCGGCGGGTGCTGGTCGTCCAGCCGACCGCGGGCACCGTCGTGGCCTTCGACGCGGAGTGCCCGCACCAGGGGTGTTCGGTACGGGCGACCGATGACGGGTTGGTCTGCCCCTGCCACGCCTCCGCGTTCGACCCGGCGACCGGCCAGGTGCTGCAGGGTCCGGCGACGTCCCCGCTGACCGCCATCGCCGTGGCGGTCAGCGGGGACGACGTCGTCCTGGGATGAGTGCGCCCCGTCCCGGGACGGATCAGGACCCGTCCTCAGTTCTCGACCCGGAAGCCGATCTTCATGGTGACCTGGAAGTAGGCCACATCGCCGTCGGTGACCTGACCACGGATCTCCTGGGTCTGGAACCACTCGATGTACCGAACGGTCTCCGAGGCCTTGCGGACGGCGGTGCGGATGGCGTCGTCGACGCTGGTGGGGGAACTGCCGACGATCTCGCTCAACCGGTAGACGTGGTCGCTCAAGACTGCTCCTGTCGGTGGGCTGCCCGGTTGGCAGCAGGACTCCGACCCTGGCACGAGACTCCCCAGTCCGCGCGTCGTGGCGCGGAGGGACCGGCTCCGCGAGCGGATGGAGCCCCATGTCCGGATTGAACGGACGACCTTTCGCTTACAAGGCGAGTGCTCTACCACTGAGCTAATGGGGCGTACGGGACGGGCGGGCCGGTCCCGCGGACCAGGATAGGGACCCGGCAGGCCGGCCCCCCAGCGCCCGTCGAGGACTCCCAGGCGCCGACGCCAGCGGGGCCCTTCCGGTGGTGCCCCGATCGGCCCGTGGCCCGCCCGACCCGGCCGGTGTCAGGCCGGTCCCGGTCCGTCCGCCGGATCGCCCGGCCGGTGGTGGACCGGGTGGTCGACCGCCGACGCACCGCCGGCCACCCACCGGGCGAAGCCGGCGGGGTCGCGCCGCTCCAGCTCGTCGAGGACCTCTCCCCGGCGTCGCACCACCTGCGCGCTCTCCACCGGGTCCACGGCGGCGGCGTCCAGGACGGCGGCCGTCCGCCGCCACTCGCGGCTCAGCCCGGCGACCAGCATGCCCGCCGCCGGCGGCAGCACTGCGGACGGTGGACCGCCGGCAGGTGCGGCGCCCCGGCCGGAGGGGCGCAGGCCATGCCGGGCGGGCTGGTAGGACGCCGG
>JAOPWO010000286.1 GCA_025965635.1 Modestobacter sp.
CTCGGCCAGCTGCGCCCAGCCGACCGACGGTCCGTACCCCTGGACCACGGCGGCCGGGTCGTCCTCGGCCCGCTCGACCACCCGGAGCCCCGCGGCGGTGAGGGCGGCGGCCACCCCGGGGCCGCCCACCGGGAGCACCCGTGCGCCGCCGCCGAGCAGCTCCGCCACGACCGAGGCGGCCGCCTGCGAGCTGGTGATCACGTCGTCCGGCTCCGCGGGGACGGCCAGCTCGGTCAGGTGGTCTGCCACCTGCTCGGGTGTGCGGGCGGCGTTGTTGGTGACGAACCCCAGGCGCATGCCCTCCCGACGGGCGGCCTCGAGCGCCGCGGGCACACCCGGGACGGCCGCCGGACCGACGTAGACGACACCGTCGAGGTCGAGCAGCGCCACGTCATGGACCACGGCGGGCGGCTGGACGGAGCCGGCCGAGAGGGGCGAGCGGGGCGACGGCGTGCGGTCGACGCTCATCCGGGGAGCCCGGCCGCGGTGCTGGTACGCGAGGTGGTCACCCGCCGATCGCACCACGCCGGGCTCGGACGCCGCGCAGCGCCCGTGCGTAGTGGTGCTGGTCGGGTCGCATGGCGGCTGCCAGAGCCAGGTGCTCGACGGCCTGCTCCAGGTCACCTGCCCGGCTGGCGGCCAGGCCGAGACCGAACTGCGCATAGTCATCGGCGGGGTTGACCGCGATGATGAGGGCGAAGCTCTCCATCGCCGCCCGGTACTGCCCGGCGTCGTACTGTGCCCGGGCAAGCGCCTCACGCACGCTGCGCGAGGACGGCTCGACCGTCGCGGCGTGACCCAGGAGGGTCGCCGCCGCGTCGGCGTGCCCGTCGGCGAGCAGTCGGAGGCCGCGCCGGTACCAGTCGTAGGGGCCACCGTCCGGTCGTCCCGTGTCCGCCACCCGCGATCCTCCCCCGCGTCCGTGGGCGTCGTGTCCGCGTCGGGCGGTGCCGCGTCGACCCCAGGCCCGGCCGGCCCGGCCCACCAGCCCGGGCCCCACCTACGATCGACGACGTGCCCGAATTGCCGGTGGACCATGCGATGGTCCGGCCCGATGGCCTCGACCTCCGGCCCTTCCGGGCGGTGACCTACCGCCAGCACGACCCGGCGCACCTTGCTCGGGTCAGTTCGCCGGCCTACGACCTGGTCACCGCCGCTGGCCGGGAGCGCCTGGCCGGGTACGACCCGCACAACATCGTCCGTCTGATCCTGCCGCACGTCGAGGCGGCCGAGGGCCCGGACGGCGGCAGTGCGGCCCGTGACCGCCGGTCGGCCGAGTCCGCAGCCGCGACGCTGGGCCGCTGGCTCACCGGGCGGGTGCTCGTCCGCGATCCCGAGCCGGCCCTGTGGCGTTATGAGATGGCTCCGCCGCTCGGTCCGGCCACGACGGGATGGGTGGGTGTGGTCGCCCTCCCCCATCCCGGGTCCGGAGCGGTGCTGCCACACGAGGACACCTACGCCCCCGCGGTGGAGGGCCGACGCGCTCTGCTGGCTGCCACCGGGACCGATCTCGAGCCCATCGTGCTGGCCCACGACCCCGACCCAGACATCGCCGCCCTGACGTTGGTGACGGCGGCGGCGACACCGACGCTGGAGGTCTCCGATCCGGACGGGGTGCGGCACCGGCTGTGGCGGGTGGGCGACTCCGCCATGCTCGCGGCGCTCACCCGGGCGTTCGCGGGCACCGCGGCCGTCATCGCCGACGGGCACCACCGGTTCGCTGCGGCCCGAGAGCACCAACGCAACGGCGGGGCGCACGCCGGCGCCGTCCTGGCGCTGCTGACGCCCATGGGGGCGGGCGGGCTGCGCCTGCGGGCCATCCACCGGGTGGTGCCGGACCTGCCGATGGACGCGGCCCTCATGGCGGCCGCCGCGGGCTTCACCGTCCGGGAGCTCGCCGTCCCCGCCGGGGAGCGGGACACGTTCCTGCGAGGCTGGCCTGGAGCCACCGGGGCCGGGACCTTCCTGCTCACCGACGGGCATCGGGTCGCGGAGCTGTCCGGACCGACCGCCGACGTGCTCGACTCCGTGCCGGCCGAGGCGCCGGCAGCCTGGCGGAGGCTGGACGTGGTGCTCGCCCACCACGGCCTCTTCGCCCGGCAGTGGGGACGCACCGACGACCCGGAGTCGGTGCTGATCGCCCACCACGTCGACGAGGCGCTGACCGTGGCGCGGGAGCGGGCCGGAGTCGCCGTCCTCCTGCACTCGCCGTCGCCGACCGACGTCGCGGCCGTGGCTCGGGCCGGTGCCCGGATGCCCCGCAAGTCCACGCTGTTCGTGCCCAAGCCCCGGACGGGGCTCGTCCTCCGTCCGCACGACGGCTGACCGACCGGCGGTTCGGGATCGGGCGGCTGAGCTCATGCCGACCGGGGCGCCCGCTGCGCCCCGCGGGACCTCGCGGCCGCGCCCGCAGTCGATCTCGTGGGCGACGGCCGGGCCGGTGGGGGTGCGCCAGAACCGTCGCTGCAGCGCGCCCTCGACCTCCACCACGTCGTCAGGGGTCCAGGCGGCGGCGTACCGCTGCACGGCAGGGAGGTAGCTGACGCAGGTGATCACGCCGGACCTCGGCCCGCGCGGGCGCGGAGTCCCCGCCGCACCACCAGCTCGAACACCGGGAGGGTGTCGCCGCTGGGCAGCGGGCGGAGCGCGGCGGGCGCCGACAGCGGTCCTCGCAGGACGACGTCATTCCGGTGACGACTGACCGGCTCACGGTCCGAGCGTTCCTCGCCCCTCCCGGCCCGGACAGCGCCGCCCGACATCTGTGGACGGCGCCGACCGGTGTGGAGAGCAGAACTCAGTTCGTCGGTGGATCCTGCTCGTCCGACGGCGACCCGTCGTCCGTCGCCGGGCCGGGCGCCTCCTGGAAGAGCCGGCTGTGGTCGAACTCCAGTGCCGCCCGGGACGGGGGCGTCTCGCCGAGGAGCTCTGCCACCTCCGCCTCGATGTCGTCGAGCTCTGCTTCCTCGCCCAACTCCTCGCCCAACTCCTGCTCGTTCCCGTTCACTGCCGCCCCGGGGGACTCGACCTCGGGCTCGGCCCCGGCGGCGGTTGCCTGGCTGTCATCCATGCCAGGCCCGTCGGCCGCGTCCCCGTCCTCGTCGGCCGCCTCGTCCTCGTCGTTCCCGTCGTCCTCGTCGTTGTCCCCGAAGCGGGTCGAGACGCCGGTGAGGTCGTCAGGATCGACGGCGGCGATGGCACCGAACCACTCTGCGGCCAGCTCGTCCTGCCCCTGCTCCTCGAGAAGATCCGCGTAGGCGGTAGCCAACCGGAGCTGTCCGAGGTCTGCCCGGCCCAGTCCCGCTGGCGTGGGCCGGCCACCCAGAGCCGCCTCGAGGACCAGGAGGGCAGCCGGTAGCTCGCCCAGGTCATGGCGGGCGCCGGCTTCCACGAGCCGGAGCTCGATGAGCTCGTCGGGCTCCGGGTTGGCCTCGAGCGCCTCATGGACCAGGCGCAGCCCGTTGTCCGGCCGGCCGAGCGCCCGTTCGCAGTCGGCGAGGACGGCGCGGTAGCTCTCGTCGCCGCTCATCCGTCGGTAGGCCCGCAGTTCGCGCGCCGCCTCCGTGAAGTCGCTCGCATGGTAGGCGGCCACGCCGACGGCCTCGCGGACCGCCGCGATCCGGGACGCGCGGTCCCTGGCGGCTCGGGCATGCTCGAGCGCGAGCTCGGGGTCCTCCTGAAGGAGGCCGCCGGCCGCGACGAGGTGTCGGCCGACTGTCTCGGCGTTCCGCGACTCGAGTCCCCGCAGGGCGGTGCGGACAGCTGGGTCCAACTCGCCGACGTCGGCCCACTCCGGCAGCTCCGGGCCGCTGGGGCGCCGCTCGGTGGCTGCGTCGGCGGGTCGCCCGCCGCCGGGACGCCGCTCCTGGCCCGGACGGCGGTCCTGCCACGACGGGCGGTCCCCCGAGGGGCGGCCCCCGGTCTGGGGGCGGTCGCCGGTCTGGGGGCGGTCGCCGGAAGGCCGGCGGTCCTGCCACGCCGGACGGTCACCCGAAGGGCGCTGCGGACGGTCACCCGAAGGGCGCTGCGGACGATCACCCGAGGGGCGGCCCCCGGTCTGGGGGCGGTCGCC
>JAOPWO010000298.1 GCA_025965635.1 Modestobacter sp.
GTACGGACATCGGTCGGCGGTGACCTCGGTGGACTTCAGCGCAGACGGCCGTCGTCTGGTCACCGCGGGGATGGACGACACGGTGCGGGTCTGGGCGCTGGACATCGAGGACCTGCACCGGATGGCGGAGGACTCACTGACGCGTGGTTTCACCGAGGCCGAGTGCCGCCAGCACCTCCACCTGGAAAGCTGCGCCGATCGGTAGCCGGCACCCCGAGCAGGCTCCCTCCAAGCCCGAGCCGGAGCGGCACAGCCTCCCCGACGGGCCAGGAGGAGCCCCTGCCCCGCGTTCTCGCTGCTTCGTCGACGCAGGTGCCGGTCCGGCGTCAGGCCGGAGAGCAGTGCGCGGGTCTCGGCCGGGCAACTCGTCGGCGGCGCCCACGGCCCGCCGGTGCTCTGCCCGGTCAGGGTGGCGTCATGCGAGGCGCACCTCCTCGATCCGCACCGGCCGGTGCTCCTGCAGCGATCTGGCGCAGGCCTCGGCGATCCAGTCCGCCTCCAGCCCGTCGGCGACCGTGCACGGTGAGGGCCGCTCCCCGGCGACCACCTCGAGAAAGGTCTCGAACTCCGCCCGGAAGGCCGGCTGGAACCGGTCCATGAAGAACTGGTGCGGCGGGCCGACCGGGAACGTCACCCCGGGTTCGGTGGCCCGGATCGGCCACCCGTCGTCGACACCGGCGGCGACGCTGTCCTTCGAGCCGTGGACCTCCAGCCGCACGTCGTAGCCGCGGGCGTTGTAGCGGGTGTTCGACACGACCCCGAGCGCGCCGTCGGCGAAGGTCACGATGGCGGCCGAGGTGTCGACGTCGTCGTACCGGCGGAAGAAGTCCGCGCCCCGGTTGCTGCCGGTGGCGTACACCTCGACGGCTTCCTGGCCGGTGACCCAGCGGAGGACGTCGAAGTCGTGCACGCCGCAGTCGCGGAACATCCCGCCGGAGACCGCCACGTACTCGGGGGACGGCGGTTCGGGATCCAGCGTGGTGGACCGGATCGTGTTGACCCAGCCGAGCTCACCGCTGACGACCGCGGCCCGGGCCGCGGCGATGGCGGCGTCGTACCGGCGCTGGAACCCGATCTGGACGGGCACGGGGGCACCTTCGAGGCGGCGGAGCAGCTCGGCTCCGGCCGTGCCGGACCGCGCCACCGGCTTCTCGCACAGCGTCGGCAGCCCGGCCTCGACGCAGGAGAGGACGAGCTCGGGGTGCGCGTCGGTCCCCGCTGCGATGATGATCCCGTCGACGCCGGAGGCGAGCAACGCCGCCACGGAGTCGACCCCGTCGACCCTCTGCGCCTGGTGGCGGTCGACGACCTGCTTCGTCCTGGCGGGCACGATGTCGGTGACCACCAGCGACTCGATCGCCGGGATGCCGATGAGCGTGTCGGCGTGGAACGCGCCGATCCGGCCGAGCCCGATGAGTCCGATGCGCATGCTGAGCCTCTCTCTCGAGGATGGATGGGCCGTCGGCCCCGGTGCTTGCCCCTGCCGGAACGCAGGTCAGGCGGTGTCCGCCAGGTGGGTGTCGGCGCCGCTGGCCTGCTCGGAGCGGTAGCAGGCGTCAACCACCAGTGCGACACCCAGGGCGTCGGTGACGGGGACGGCGACCGGCGCGCGTGTGCGGATGCTGTCGACGAACCGGCGCATCTCCGGGCGGAAGAAGTCGATGTTGTCCAGTTCGGGGAGCTCGGAGAACTCGTTCTCCTCGGTGCGCGCGAACGGAGTGGTGAAGCGGCTGGCCTCCCAGGTGGTCCAGCCCGATCCCCAGCCGTCGCGGGCCTCGGGCAGGTAGAGGCGGACCGACTGCGGGAGGATGCCGACCTCCAGCAGGCCACCGGTGCCGTGGAAGATGACCCGGGAGCTCTCGAACCACTCCAGGCGGTCGTGGACGTCGAGGTCGAACACGACCTGCCGATCGGGGTAGGTGAGGATGACGGCGGCGGCATCCTCACGGCTGGAGGCGTCGGAGAGCCGATCGTGCTTGCGCACGCGCGCGTTGACGCTGTCGGGGCGGCCGTAGATCGACAGCAGGACGTCGAGCATGTGACAGCCGATGATCCACAGCGCGCCGCCCATGTCGGCCGGCTGGTTGAGGTGCCGGGTCAGGTGCTCGCCGATGAGCGGGGCGCCGTGGGCGCTGACCGAGACGACGTCGCCGACGAGTCCCTGGTCGAGCATCCGGCGCGCGCGGGTCACCGATTCGGCGAAGCGCACGTTGTAGCCGACCTGCGCGATCGTCCCGGGCGCCTCGGCCGCTGCGGCCAGCAGCCGGATGTCGGCCAGCGCGGCGCCGCCGGGCTTCTCGACGAGCACCGCCTTGCCGGCGTCGAGGACACGCAGCGCCAGCGGGACCATGTCCTTGCTCTTCGAGTGGACCATCACCGCCGTGATGCGGTCGTCGGCGAGGATCTCGCCGGTGGCGACCGGCGTGACGTCGTACTTGTCGCTGAAGTACGTCAACCGGGGATCGTCATCGGCGGCGGCCACGACCTGCACACCGGCGAGCTCCCGGAGTGCGCGGACCCGCGCCGAGGCGTGCGGATGGGTGATGCCCAGGAGCCCTACGACGACGGGCGCAGTCATGTCCTGATTCCTCTGCTCGGTGGGGCGGGGCGGCGAGGAGGTCGGGTCAGCCGGCCCTGCTCACGAGGTGCTCCGCGGCGTCGAGGGCCTGCAGCGTGGCGGCCCGGGCGCGCGTGAGCCCCTCGCGGATGGGCAGCTGCCGGTGCTGCTCGGAGAGGATCTCCACCCCCCAGTGGCCGCGGTGGCCCGCGCGGTGGATGGCGGCGATGAATGCGGGGACGTCGAACACACCCTCGCCGGGGAGGCAGCGGGCGTTGACGGTGTCCTCCCACAGGGTGCCGACGACCTGCTCGTCGGCGTCGTCGAGCTCGACGATGAACAGGTGCTCCACGGGCAGGATCCGCTCCAGCTCGGCGTAGCTGGTACCGCCGCGGTGGACGTGCCAGGTGTCCACGGTCAGCCCGCCGTGCCGGTTGCCCACGGCGGTGACGAAGTCGACGCCGGCCTGCAGGGTCGGCAGGTTGTTCATCGGCATGAACTCGACTGCCACGCGCGTGCCCGCGTTGCCGGCCTGGGTGGCGAGGCGGTCGAAGTCGTCGTGGAACCGCGCCGGGTCGACCGGTCGGCCGTCGCCCTCGGCGGCCACCTTGACGGTGGCGGCGCCGAGGATCTCGGCGGCGTCGAGCAACCGGGTGCGCCGCTGGTCGGAGATGCGCCGCCGCTCGTCGGTGGTCCACCACCACGGCAGGACCTCCAGCTCGACGTGATCGATACCGGCGCCGTCGAAGATCCGGCGCAGCTCCTGCAGGCCGATGGTGCGCTCGGCGATCGCCAGGTCGGCGTGCAGCAGGCCGAATCCCTCCCAGCCGACCTCAGCCGCGGTCTCGATCCGGGTCCGCAGGTCGACCGGGCTGATCTCGTCGCCGCGGTCTGGTGCCGCGTCACCGGCGGAGGTCCAGCAGGTGGCCAGCAGCTCGCGGTTGCTGATCGTCGGGCTGAGCGTCATGGCGCCTCCCTCAGTGCGTGGATGGGTGCACGGGCGGTGGCGTCACGACGCCGGAGGGGCGGCGTAGAGGCCCGGCCGGGGCGGCAGCTCGATCGAGACGCGGCCGCCGGCGTGCAGGGACTGCAGGGCCGCGTCGGAGACGACCTGGGCGGCGTAGCCGTCCCAGGCGCTGGGTCCCTGCGTCGGCCGTCCCGCGACGACGGTGTCGACCCACTCGCGCAGCTCGATGTCGTAGGACAGGGTGAAACGCTCCCGCCAGTCGGCCGGGACGAGCCCGGCGACCACCCCCGCGCTGCGCACCCGAACCGGGGCGGTGTCGGCCAGCTCCACGGTGCCGGTTTCACCGGACACCTCGCAGCGGATCTCGTACCCGTAGTGGACGTTGACCGACACCTCGACGTCGACGAGCACGCCGTCAGCCATCTCGAACAGCACGAGCAGCGGGTCCTGCAGTTCGCCGCCCCGGCTGCTCTTGCGTGGGGTGTGGACCTGCACGGCGGCGATCTCTTGGCCGAGCAGCCAGCGCAACTGGTCGATCTCGTGGATCGCGGTGTCGGCGATGGACATGTCGCGGGTGTAGTGCCCCGGGACCGAGGCGTTGCGGTGCGCGCAGTGGACCAGCAGCGGAGCGCCGATCGCGCCGCCGTCCACGGCCTGCTTGAGAGCCCGGTGCGCGGGGTCGTAGCGCCGGTTGAACCCGACCTGGACTCCCCGGCGGCCGGCGGCGACCTCGGCGTCGACGATCCGACGGCAGGCATCCTGCGTCGTCGCCAACGGCTTCTCGCAGAACACCGGTTTGCCGGCGGCGATGCAGGCCAGCACGTAGGGCTCGTGTGTCGGCCCCCAGGAGGTGACCACGACGGCGTCGACCGCGTCGGAGGCGATCAGCTCGTCCCCGCTGGCCAGGGCCTTCGCGGCCGACAGCTGCCCGGCCACGGTCGCGGCGCGCTGGGCGTCCGCGTCGGCCACGGCGACCACGCGGCTGCCCCCGGGGCCGCCGTCGAGCCGACGGATGTGCTCCTGGCCGATCATGCCGACCCCGATGACCCCGACGTCCAGCGTCACGACGCCCTCCTCGACTTCCCGCCCGGCCCGCTGCTGCCGGCCGCGTCGGGGTCAAGGCTGTGGCCGCCGCCGCAGCGCCGTCAACGTCGTCGAACCGTCAAATAGCCCTCAACGCGTCAGGGGGCGGTGAGGGCCTCGGAAGGGAGGTTGTACGGCGTGACGACCTGGACCCCGGAGTGCCAGGACCGTGGCGTGCCGGGGAGCGCGCCGTGCGCCTGCATGACCACCTGGCAGGCGCGGCGCAGGTCGAGGGCGAGGTCGTGGTGCAGCACCGCCGACAGCCGGCCGTCCTGCAGCAGCCCGAGGTTCTCGGCGTCGAGGTCATGGGCGACGAAGGCCCGGCACGTACGCGCGGTGTCGGCGAAGGCGGCGAGGGTCGCGGCGTTGCCGCCGGTGGCGTACAGCGAGTAGACGGCGGCGATCTCCGGGTAGGCGTCGAGCCGGTCGCGGACCAGGTCGCGCAGCGCCTCGGCGTCGCCGGTCGGGTCGACCACGTCGACCTGCCTACGGCCGGGCGCCAGCGAGCGCAGGGTGGCGCGGAACCCCATCTCACGATCGTCCTCACCGCGGAAGGAGCCGGTCCCGCGGGTGACCAGCACCGCCCCATCGACAGGTAGCCACTGGTCGAGAAGGTAGGCGGCGGTCGCCCCGGCCGCCCTGTTGTCCAGCCCGACGTAGGCCACCCGGCGACTGGTCGGCAGGTCGGTGACGAGCGTGACGACCGGGATGCCCGCCTCGGCCAGTCGCTCGACTGCCGCGACGACCAGCGGGTGGTCCGGGGCCTTGAGGACGACGCCTTGCGCGCCGCGCCGCGCGATGCCGTCCAGGGTGGCGACCAGCTCCTGGACCGGCGGGCCCTCGGCGAGGTGGAACCGCGCCCGGAACGTCGCCGGGCGCACCAGCGGGAGCTGGGACTCCAGCGCCGTCCGCACTGCCTGCGAGAACCGGGCGGGCGCGTCGACGACCAGGTCCAGGAAGAACGTCCGCCCGGTCAACCGCAGCTGGGAACGCTGCCGGTGCAGGTCGGCGACGGCACGGTGGACCTCGTCCACGGTGCTCTGCCGCACGCCCCCGCGCTGGTTGAGGACCCGGTCGACGGTGGCTTCGGACAGCCCGGCCTGGCGGGCGATCTCACGGACGGGATACGGGTGCGGCACCCCGCAAGTCTGAGGGACAAATGATGGCTTGGCGAGGTTGTGTGCCTGCCGCCGGCTCCGTCAGGCTCGGTGCACTCACCCCCTCCGGAAGGACGCCGTCATGACCGTCTTCGCCGCCCGGACCACCGGCTGGTTCACCACGGACGACTGCCGGCTGGAGGACTTCCGTGCCGTCGTCGAGACGACCACCGACCTCGCTGACCACCCCTACGCCGACGAGGTCCGCGAGGGGGTCCTGGTCTACGGGCCCCGGCTGCGCGACCACGTCGCCAGCCCGGCGGGCCGCCGGGACGTGCAGGCGGAGCTCGCCCGGGCGCTGACCGACGGCCCGGGCATCGTCGTCTTCGCCGGCGCCTTCCCGGACACCGCGGTCGTCGACCGGGCCACCGCGGCGTTCGAGACGATGATCGCCGAGCAGAAGGCGGCCGGCGTCGTCGGCGGCGACCACTTCGCCAAGCCCGGCGCCAACGACCGGGTGTGGGGAGCGCTGGACAAGTTCGCCACCCGCGACCCGGCGACGTTCGCCGACTACTACGGCAACGACGTGATCGCGCTGGTCTCCGAGGCGTGGCTGGGCCGGGGCTACCAGGTCACCAGCCAGGTCAACGTGGTCAACCCCGGCGGTAAGGCGCAGGTCGCCCACCGCGACTACCACCTCGGTTTCATGTCCGAGGAGCAGAGCCTCGCCTACCCCGCGCACGTGCACCGGCTGTCCCCCGCGCTGACCCTGCAGGGCGCGGTGGCGCACTGCGACATGCCGGTGGTCACCGGGCCGACGATGTACCTGCCGCACTCGCAGAAGTACCCGGCGGGCTACGTCGCCTTCCACCAGCCGCACTTCACCGCCTACTTCGACGCCCACTTCGTCCAGCTGCCGCTGCGGAAGGGCGACGCCGCCTTCTTCAACCCCGCCCTGTTCCACGGCGCCGGCACCAACCACTCCGCCGACGTCCGACGGATGGCCAACCTGCTCCAGGTGTCCTCCGGGTTCGGCCGGGCGATGGAGACCGTGGACCGGACCGCGATGTGCCGCGCGATCTACCCATTCCTGCTCGCACAGCAGGCCGCCGGCACCGACGAGCGGACCCTGCGCAACGTCGTCGCCGCCTCCGCCGAGGGCTACGCCTTCCCCACCAACCTCGACCGGGACCAGCCCATCGGCGGCCTGGCCCCCGAGACCCAGGCCGAGCTCGTCCTCCGGGCCCTGCGGGCGGGGTGGACCCCCGCGCACCTGGACAGCGAGCTCACCGCCCAGGTCGAACGACACACCAGCGCCCTCTGACGAAGGACCTCCTGCCCCCCACCACCCGCTGTCGCTCCGGGCGGGCCCCGGCAGGAGGCCGTCCCGACAGCCAGGAGCAGCGAGGGCCGACGTCCGCGCACCGCGCACCGACTCTGATCGCGGCAGCGAGCACGTGCCGATCGTCTGGGTCTGGCAGGTCGAGGACATCGATGACTCACCGAGCGCACCGTGTGCATCGATGGCCGCCCGCAGCCGAGGACCTCGGAGGAGGTCAGGTGATCCGGAAGGCCGGGTAGCCGGCTGCAGCCTCTTCTTCGCACTTGAGCCGGTAGGTGCCTACGCCGCCGATGTAGGACAGCAGGCGTCGAGGCTTGCCGGGCACGTTGGACCCGAGGTACCAGGAATTGGTCTTGGACACGAGGGTGGCGCCGGCGATCTCCTCGTGGTGGGCGACCCAGGCGTCCTCGCCCTCCTTGGTCGGCTCGATCACCGACTTCTCCCGCTCGCGCAGGGTGCGGATGGTGGCGCTGATCCACTCGGTCTGCTGCTGGAGGCAGGTGGTCATGTTGCACAGCGCCGCGGAGGGAGCCAGCGGTACGGCGGTCGTGAGCATGTTCGGGTAGCCCTCGACCATCAGACCCATCGTGGTGCGGATGTCGCG
>JAOPWO010000299.1 GCA_025965635.1 Modestobacter sp.
GGCGACCGCAGCGGCGCCGGCGGCACGACCGGCCAGCACCGCAGCTGACCGGCCGGCCCGACACCCACCCCGCTGCCCCCGCCGCCGCCCGTCCCCCAGGAGGAGTCCGTGCGCCCGTCACTGGTCCTGTCCCGCCCCGACCTGGACTTCCTGCTGCACGACTGGCTGCAGGTCGGCGAACTGAGCGAGCGCCCCCGGTTCGCCGAGCACTCCCGCGACACGGTCGACGCCGTGCTCGACCTGGCAGCGCAGATCGCCACCGAGCACTTCGCGCCGCACAACCGCACCGCGGACGAGCACGAGCCGCACCTGGTCGGCGGCCGGGTGGTGCTGGTGCCCGAGGTGGCCGAGGCGCTGCGGGTCTTCGCCGGGGCCGGCATGAATGCCGCCGCGCTGCCGGAGGAGCTGGGCGGCCTGCAGCTGCCCGCCGTCGTCAACCAGGCAGTGCACGCCTGGTTCCAGGCGGCCAACATCGCGACCTCGGCCTACCCGTTCCTGACCATGGCCGCGACCAACCTGCTGGTCGCGCACGGCAGTCCCGAGCAGGTGGCCACCTACGTGCCGCCGATGGCTGCGGGCCGGTGGTTCGGCACCATGGCGTTGTCCGAGCCGCAGGCCGGCTCCTCGCTCGCCGACATCACCACCCGCGCAGTGCGCCAGGACGACGGCAGCTACCGGCTGACCGGCAACAAGATGTGGATCTCCGGCGGCGACCACGAACTGACCGAGAACATCGTCCACCTGGTGCTGGCCAAGGTGCCCGGCGGACCGCCCGGGGTGAAGGGCATCTCGTTGTTCGTCGTCCCCAAGCGCCTGGTGGCCACCGACGGCAGCCTCGGGGAGCGCAACGACGTCACCCTCGCCGGGCTCAACCACAAGATGGGCTACCGCGGGACGACGAACACCGCGCTGAACTTCGGCGAGGGGGTGCACACCCCCGGCGGGCATCCCGGTGCCGTCGGCTTCCTGGTCGGCGCAGAACACCGCGGGCTGACCTACATGTTCACCATGATGAACGAGGCCCGGATCGGCGTCGGGATGGGCGCGACCGCGCTGGGCTACACCGGCTACCTGCACGCGCTGGAGTACGCCCGCACCCGCCTGCAGGGCCGCCCGCTCAGCGGGAAGGCAGGGCACATGAAGGACGCGTCAGCCCCGCAGGTACCGATCATCGAGCACCCCGACGTCCGACGGATGCTCCTGGCGGCCAAGTCCTACGTCGAGGGCGGGCTGGCACTGGGGCTGTACTGTGCCCGCCTGGTCGATGAGGAGGTCACCGCCGAGCAGGAGGACGACCGGGCCCGCGCGCGGCTGCTGCTCGAGGTGATCACCCCGATCGCGAAGAGCTGGCCGTCTCAGTGGTGCCAGTCCGCCGACGACCTGGCCATCCAGGTGCTCGGCGGCGCCGGGTACACCCGCGACCACCTGGTCGAGCAGTTCTACCGGGACAACCGGCTGAACCCGATCCACGAGGGCACCCACGGGATCCAGGCGCTCGACCTCCTCGGCCGGAAGGTCGTCCTGGGCGGTGGCGCGGGCCTCACCCTGCTGGCCGAGACGATCATGACGACGACGGCGCGGGCCGCCGGCACCCCCTGGGCGGGCTTCGCGGGCGAGCTCGACGCCGCGGTGGCCCGGCTGGCCGAGGTCACCGGCACGCTGTGGGCGGCCGGCGACCCGCAGGTGACGCTGGCCAACGCGGCGGTCTACCTGGAGGCGGCCGGCCACGTGGTGGTCGCGTGGCTGTGGCTGGAGCAGGCGCTGGTGGCCCAGGACCGGGACGACGACCTCGCGGCCGGCAAGCGGCAGGCGGCGCGGTTCTTCCAGCGCTGGGAACTGCCGAAGGTGGCCGCCCAGCTCGACCTGCTCGCCTCGCTCGACCGGACCGTCCTGGACATGCGCGGTAGCTGGTTCTGACGGCCCGGTCCCTTCCCCTAGAGGATCGCGGTGGCTCCGACGGCGTCGGCGGTGGTGTGTCGTGCGCGGGGCGCATCCGCCTGCTGCTTCTCCGCCTCGTACCGCGCGGTCGACCGGATGCCCATGGTGATCACCAGAGCGGTCAACAGAAGGAACCCGAGGAGGGTCACCGCCGGCCACAACACCATCTGTCTCTCCACGTCCTCTTCGGGGCACCCGCCGGGGAAGACGGGCCGTTCGTCTGGCTGACACTTCCCGGCCCGACTGCAGGTCAATCCTCCACCGTCCGACTTCCTGATCGAACACTGTGTGATGACGGTCGCTTTCCGTGACCGCGCTGCGCAGCGTGTCCCGGGGCCGGCTGGTCGCCCCCGGTGCGGTCGGTCACGGACCGGACTCGACGTTGCCGCAATCGCCGCGCGCAGGCGTGGCCGGGCCCGGGACGGGGCAGGGACGGGACGACCCGTCCCCGATCTTCCCCCGGAGGCCCCGATGGCCGGAGCACGCAGAACCGACCCCGACGAACGAGCACCGGGTGGCGGCGTGGGCCAGGACACCGCCGACACCGCCCCCGGCGACGACAACATCAGCCGCAAGCGCGCCGACTTCGCGCCCACCGGCGCTGGTGGCAGGGCCAACGCCGGCGGCACGCTCAAGCGCACCCTCACGGAGTTCAGCGAGGACGGGCTGACCGACTGGGCGGCATCCCTCACCTACTACGGGGTGCTCGCGCTGTTTCCTGCGCTGACCGCCCTGCTGTCGCTCGTCGGCCTGCTCACCAACCCCCAGCAGCTCACCGAGGCGATCACGGCTGTCGTGCCGGCGCAGGCGGCCGAGACCCTCAACCCGGTGATCGAGCAGATCGCCGGCAGCTCCAAGTCGGCCAGCCTCGGGCTCATCATCGGCATCGCCGCCGCCAGCTGGTCGGCGTCGGGCTACGTCGGCGCCTTCACGCGGGCGGCGAACGTCGTCTTCGAGACGCCCGAAGGCCGCAAGATCTGGAAGCTCAAGCCCCTGCAGCTGCTCGTCACGCTGGT
>JAOPWO010000322.1 GCA_025965635.1 Modestobacter sp.
AGGGTGGCGCCGCCGACGGCCAGGACGGCGACGCCGGCCGCCACGACGATCCCGCCGATGCCTCGGGTCGCGATGAAGGCCCACCGGGCCCGGCCGACGACGACGGCCGCGAAGCCGACCAGGACGACGGCGAGCCCGAGCGTCACCAGCGCGCCACCGAGCCCGCCCGAGGCGGCGCCGGTCACGACGAGCAGCAGCACGAGCGCGGCGACCAGCGCGAGGACGCCACGGCGGCGGAGGGACGCCGGGGCGGCGGACGGACGCGGCGACGCCATGGCCAGGGACGTCGCCGGGAGGAACTCGAGCTGTCCGGTGTCGTGCCGGACGGGCGCGGGGCCGGGGGGCGCGACGAGCTTGCCGGTCGCGACGCGCCGGAACGTGTCGAGCGCGGCGAACGGGTTCGCCGCGGTGAAGGGCAGCTGGACGTCGCGGGACTTGACCACGGCGCCGGGCAGCGTGGCGGCGACCTTGCGGGCCGCTGAGCCGGCGGCGGTGAGCCGGAGCCCGTTGACGTACAGCGTCACCGCCCGCTGGCTCTGCTCGGTGAAGATCAGGCGCAGGTAGTCGGCGGTGCCGTACCCACCGGGCGGGGTCGGGACGAAGCCGAGCTCGGTGGCGCGGTCGACGACCGCCCGGACCGGTGTCCCCGGGTGACGGGACTCCCACTGGGTCAGGAGCGCCTCGACGGCAGGTTGATCGAGCGACGACACGAGCGGACCCCCGGGGGACGAGCGGCGAACCGCCTCATCGTGGGTTGGCCCGCAGCTCATCCAGCGGAGGACGGCGCCGAAACGGGGGGCCGCTCCCCCATCCGTCCCAGCGGCCCCAGGACCCCCTCCTGCGCACCGCCGTCGCGACCTCGTGCGCACTCGCGACGGCCAGCAACCCCATGACCCGCACTCCCTCGACTCGCCCCCTGCACGCCCGGCCAGGCTCAGGGACGAGGTCGTAGCGGGACGAACTCATCACGCCGTCGCCGGCCCGGCGGGTGACCCGTGCCGTCAGCTGTCCCGCGACACCTCAGCGATGTCCCGGAGGTGGTGCACGCCCTCGTGCGCCGCCTGCCGGACCAGCCACAGCGCGGTGCGGTGCTCGTGCGGGAGGCGGTGCACCGGCCGCCCCCAGGCGCCGGGCCGGACCCGTGCGATCTCGGCGAGGAAGCCGGTGACGTGGGCCTGCAGCTGGTCGAGGGCGGGCTCGACCGCGGCGTCGCGGTAGCCGAAGCGCCGGGCCCGCAGGTCGTTGAGCATCGGTTCGACGGCCGGGTCGTCCTCGGTGCGCGCGCGGTGCAGCCGGATGGTGGAGGTGGCGTAGACGTCGCGCAGGTGGCACAGGTACTCGGCCGCCGACCAGACGCCGTCCCGGCTCCGTCGGACCGCGGCGTCGTCCAGCTCGGCGAAGATCGCGCGGGCGTCGGCCGGAATGCCCGCGACCACCGCGGCGGCGCGCTCGGCGTCGTGGTCGGGGAAGGAGAACGGGCACGCCGCGCAGACGTGGTCCTCGCCGGTGAGGGGAGGCAGGTCGGTGCGCACGTCGTCATCCTGGCGGTCCGCCGGCCGGCCCGCGGGCCGGCCGGCGGACTGTCTCAGCGGCGGCGCAGGGACGCGTCGGTGATCGACGGCGGCTGGTAGCCGGCGTCGTCGGCGCGGACGTTGGTGCCGGGCGGGACGATCGCGTCGATGGCGTCGAGCACCTCGTCGGGGAGGACGACGTCGGCGGCGGGGAGCTGGCTGGTCAGCTGGTCCATGGTGCGCGGGCCGACGATGGCCGAGGTCACGCCGGGGTGCCGGAGGGTGAACGCGATCGCCATCTCGATCAGGCTCAGGCCGCTCTGCTCGGCCAGCTGGGCCAGTGCTTCGGTGGCGTCGAGCTTGCGCTGGTTGACCGGGTCGGAGAGGTCGTAGCGGCCCGGGATGCGATTGGCCCGGGCACTGCCGGGGGCGTCCCGGCCCTTGCGCCACGTGCCCGACAGCCAGCCGCCGGCCAGCGGGCTCCAGATGAGCGTGCCGATGCCGTACTGCTGGCAGACGGGGAGCACCTCGGCTTCGATGGCGCGGACGAGCATCGAGTAGGGCGGCTGCTCGGTGACGAAGCGGCCGCTGTGCCGCTTCTCGGCGGCCCACTGGGCCTGGACGATCTGGGACGGCGGGAAGGTCGACGAACCGAAGTAGCGGATCTTGCCGGCGCGCTGGAGATCGGTGAGCGCGTCGAGGGTCTCCTCGACGTCGGTGTCCGCGGCCGGGCGGTGGATCTGGTAGAGGTCGATGTGGTCGGTCTGCAGCTGGCGGAGGCTGTGCTCGACCTCCTGGACCAGCCAGCGGCGGCTGTTGCCCTGGTGGTTGGGATCGTCGCCCATCGACGCATGCGCCTTGGTGGCGAGGACGACGTCGCCCCGCCGTCCGCCGGCCAGCGCCTTGCCGACGATCTCCTCGGACTCGCCGGCCGAGTAGACGTCGGCGGTGTCGATGACGTTGATCCCGGCGTCGAGGGCTGCGTGGATGATGCGGACTGATTCGTCGTGGTCGGTGTTGCCCCAGGCGCCGAACATCATCGCGCCGAGGCAGAGCGGGCTGACCTTGACGCCGGTACGGCCGAGCGTGCGCATCTCCATGGCCCGTCGTTGCCCTCGGCAACGGGGAGGGCAAACGGCGCGCCGTCCGCCCGGCTGCGCACGCCTGGAACGAAACGACCCGATCGCCTTCAGCCGAGGGACCGGGATGCCGAAGACCTGAGCAGACGCAGCACCTGTGATCGGACCCTCAGGAGGAGCAACACCCATGGCCACCACCGGGCCACGCCCCATCCGCGCGGTCCTCTTCCCCACCGACCCTGCCCAACGCGTCACGACGATCTCGGTCGACGGGTCGACAGCCGCGCTCTGCCAGGTGTTGGACGCCTGGTCGCTGGACCACATCCTCCTGCCCGGGCTCCCGAGGACGACCCTGGTCCGCGACGCGGCGGGGAGGACACACCAGGGCGCGCCGAACCCCCGGGCGATGCAGTTCGTCGAGCGGTACGTCCGCGGGTTCGCCCGAGTGGGGATGGTCATGGGGCCGGCCCTGCTGGTGGGTTCCGCCAACGACGACTGGACCAACATCTCACCGGCCGCAGAGCA
>JAOPWO010000261.1 GCA_025965635.1 Modestobacter sp.
GGGGCTCCCTGGTCGGGGAGCCCGTCACCGCCGAGGAAGGACGACTCGATGAGCAACACCGACCGCCGCCCGGCCGCCCGCGAGCTGGGCGGCCGCGCGGAGACCCCCGGCCGCCCGGTGCTCGACCTGCTGCCGGGCAAGGAGGTGCTGCTCGGCGAGAGCACCGTCGTCCGCCGGCTGCTGCCCACGCTCGGCCGCCGGATGGTGGGCGCGTGGGCGTTCGTGGACCACTACGGCCCCGACGACATCTCCACCGGGCCGGGCATGCAGGTGCCGCCGCATCCGCACACCGGGCTGCAGACCGTGTCCTGGCTGCTGGAGGGCCAGGTGCACCACCGCGACTCGGTCGGCAGCGATCTGCACTTCGGCCCCGGGGAGCTGGCGCTGATGACCGCCGGGCAGGGCATCGCGCACTCCGAGCAGTCGCCCGCCGTCCACCCCCGGTTCCTGCACGGCGCCCAGCTGTGGGTGGTGCTGCCCGAGGCGGACCGGTCCGTCCCGGCGGCATTCGAGCACCACCGGACCCTGCCCGGGTTCACCTCCGACGGGCTGACCGCCACCGTGCTGATCGGCGCCTTCGCCGGCGTGACGTCGCCGGGGCGGGCGTGCACGCCGCTGGTCGGCGTCGACCTGGACCTCGCCGCCGGCGCCGACGTCGAGGTCCCGCTCGAGCCCGACTTCGAGCACGCCCTGCTCACCAGCTCCGGCGCCGCCACGGTCGAGGACGCGCCGCTGACGCCCGGCGCGATGCTCTACCTGGGCACCGGCCGCCGGTCGGTGCGGCTGCGCGCCGCGCAGGCCAGCCGGTTGCTGCTGCTCGGCGGGGAACCGTTCGACGAGCGGATCGTCATGTGGTGGAACTTCGTCGGCCGCTCGGGCCAGGAGATCGCCGAGCTCGCCGAGCAGTGGGACGCCGAGTCCGGCGGCGGCGACCGGTTCGGCGCCGTCGCCGGCTGGGACGACGTCCGGACGCCGGCGCCGCCGCTGCCCCCGCTGCCGCTCAAGCCCCGCGGCCGGGTCCGCTGACCCCTAGTTGCCGGAGGAGAAGGCGGCGTCGAAGGCGGCGGCCGGCGGGTCGAAGGCCAGCCGGCGGACGAACTCGAGCGCCTCCGGGGCGCCGACCAGCCGGTCCATCCCGGCGTCCTCCCACTCCACCGAGATCGGCCCGGCGTAGCCGATCGTGTTGAGCATCCGAAAGCAGGCCTCCCACGGGACGTCGCCGTGCCCGGTCGAGACGAAGTCCCAGCCGCGCCGCGGATCGGCCCAGGGCAGGTGCGAGCCCATCCGGCCGTTGCGGCCGTTGCCCACCTGCTTCTTCGCGTCCTTGCAGTCGACGTGGTAGATCCGGTCCTTGAAGTCCCAGATGAACGACACCGGGTCGAGGTCCTGCCAGACGAAGTGGCTCGGGTCCCAGTTCAGCCCGAACGCCGCGCGGTGCCCGATGGCGTCCATCGTGCGCACCGTCGTCCAGTAGTCGTAGGCGATCTCCGAGGGGTGCACCTCGTGCGCGAACCGGACGCCGACCTCCTCGAAGACGTCGAGGATCGGGTTCCAGCGGGCGGCGAAGTCGGCGTAGCCGTCCTCGATCATCGACTCGGGCACCGGCGGGAACATCGCCACGGTCTTCCAGATCTTCGACCCGGTGAACCCGACGACGGTGTCCACGCCCAGCTTCGCCGCGGCGCGCGCGGTCAGCTCCATCTCCGCGGCGGCCCGCTGCCGCACGCCCTCGTGGTCACCGTCGCCCCCGACCCGGGCTTTGACCATGCCGCGGTGCCGCTCGTCGATCGGGTCGTCGCAGACGGCCTGCCCGTTGAGGTGGTTGGAGATCGCGAAGACCGACAGCCCGTGCCGGGCGAGCAGGTCGAGGCGCTCCTGGACGTAGGAGTCGTCGTTCGCGGCGCGCTCGACGTCCAGGTGGTCGCCCCAGCAGGCGATCTCCAGGCCGTCGTAGCCCCACCCGGAGGCGAGCCGGCACACCTCCTCGAACGGCAGGTCGGCCCACTGGCCGGTGAACAGGGTGACGGGGCGGGGCATGGGGTTCCTCTCTGGCACGGGGGTCGGGCTCTCGGTACCGAAGGCCCCGATCGGGCTCAGCCGGTGATCTCGGTCCAGGTGGAGCGGGTGGCCGCGCTGCGCTCGACGGCGTCGAGCACCCGCTGCACCTGCAGCCCGTCGGCGAAGGAGGGCGTGGGCTGCTCGCCGGCAGCCAGGGCGGTGACCAGGTCGACGACCTGGTGGGTGAAGCCGTGCTCGTAACCCAGGCCGTGGCCGGCCGGCCACCACGCCTCGACGTAGGGGTGCTCGGGCTCGGTGACGATGATCCGGCGGAAGCCGGCCACCTCGGCGGGTTCGGTGCCGTCGAAGAACTGCAGGACGTTCATGTCCTCGAAGTCGAAGGCGAGGCTGCCGGCCGAGCCGTTGATCTCGACCCGGATGGCGTTCTTGCGGCCCAGCGCGAACCGGGTGGCCTCGAAGGTGGCCAGCGCGCCGCCGGTGAACCGGCCGAGGAACACCGCGGCGTCGTCGACGGTGACCTCGCCCATCTCCTCCCCGCCCACTCCGGACAGCTTCCCGGTGGAGGCGGGCAGCGGCCGCTCGCGCACGAACGTCTCCAGCAGCGCGCTGACCCCGGTGAGCGTCTGGCCGGTGATGAACTGGGTGAGGTCGACGATGTGCGCCCCGATGTCGCCCAGCGCACCGGACCCGGCCCTGGCCTTGTCCAGCCGCCAGGACATCGGCGCGGACGGGTCGGCGATCCAGTCCTGCAGGTACTGGGCCCGTACGTGCCGGATCTGCCCGAGTCGCCCCTCGGCGACCAGCCGCCGGGCCAGGGTGACCGCCGGCACCCGGCGGTAGGTGAAGCCGACCATGGCCCGCACGCCGTGCTCCGCGGCCCGGTCCGCCGCGGCGGCCATCTCCTCGGCCTCGGCGACCGAGTTGGCCAGCGGCTTCTCGCACAGGACGTGCTTGCCGGCCGCCAGCGCGGCGATCGCGATCTCGGCGTGGGTGTCTCCGGGCGTGCAGATGTCGACCAGGTCGATGTCGTCCCGCTCGACGACGAGCCGCCAGTCGGTCTCGGTGCCCGCCCAGCCCAGCCGGTGCGCGGCGGCACGGACGGCGGCCGCGTCCCGGCCGGCCAGCACGGTCATCCGCGGGTCCAGGGGCAGGTCGAAGAAGCGCGGCGCGGTGCGCCACGCCTGGCTGTGGGCGGCGCCCATGAAGGCGTACCCGATCATGCCGATGCCCAGGGCCGGGCGGCCGGGGGAGGTCATGCGGACTCCTCGGTACGGCGGAGCCGCCGGGTGCGGGTCCGTGCCCCCGGCGGCTCCGGTCGGTCGGTCGATCAGGACTCGAACGCGGTGTCGATGTACTGCTCGACGTTGTCCTTGGTCACCACCGGGGCGTTGAGCACGATCTGCCGCGGCACCTCCAGCTCCACCAGGTCGGACAGCGCCTTGTCCTGCGCGACCAGCCGGGCCAGCCGGATGCCGTCGGCGGCCTGCGTGGACGGGTAGATGACCGTGGCCTTCAGCACCGAGTCGTCGGCCTGGATGCTGCGCATCGCGTTGGCCGAGCCGGCGCCGCCGACCATGAAGAACTCGTCCCGTCCGGCGTTGGTGATGGCGGCGAGGACGCCGACGCCCTGGTCGTCGTCGTGGTTCCAGAGCGCGTCGATCTGCGGGGCCGCCTGCAGCAGGTTCGCGGCCGCCTCCTCGCCGGACTCGACGGTGAACTCCGCGGGCACCCGGTTGTCGACGTCCAGCCCGCAGTCGGCCAGCGCGTCGGCGAAGCCCTGGCTGCGGTCCTGGGTGAGCGGCAGCGAGTCGATGCCGGGGATCTCGGCGACCACGGCGTCGGGCTTGTCGGCCAGCTGCGAACAGACGTAGGTGCCGGCCGAGACGCCCATGCCGTAGTTGTCGCCGAGGATGGTGGCGCGGGCGGCGAACGGGCTGTCGAACTCCCGGTCGACGTTGATGACCGGGATGCCGGCCTCCATGGCCTGCAGCGCGACGGGGGTGAGGGCGGCACCGTCGAAGGGCAGCAGCACGATCGCGTCCACGCCGTCGTTGATGAACGTCTCGACCTGGCTGATCTGCGTGCTGACGTCGTTGGTGCCCTCGGCGACGACGAGCTCGACGTCCTGGTAGCCCTCGGCCTCGGCCCGGGCCGCCTCGGTGATGCCGGCCATCCAGCCATGGTCGGCGGCCGGCGCCGAGAAGCCGATCCGGACGGTCGCCCCCGCCTCGTCGTTGTCGCTGGCCGCGGCGTTGCCGCCGCCGCCGTCGCCGGAGCTCTCCGGGGTGTTGCCGGTGCACCCGGCGAGCAGCGCGCCGGCGCCGATCACCGCCACCGCCGTGGAGGTCAGGCGGCGGTACGGGCGCTGCCTCGTTGCAGACATGTTCTCTCCTCGCTGTCGCCTACCTGGATCCGTTGCCAGGTGGTCGGAGTGGGTTCGGGGGTGGACGGTCGTGCGGCCGGGAGGCCCGGTGGGCTCCCGGGTGGTGCTGGCCTGCCGGCGGCGTCGCGCCGCCGGTGGGTCAGGTCGGTGGGGTGCCGGCTCCGCCGGGGCGAGCGCCGGCCGGCGCGCCGGGGACGGCGGACCCGCCGCCGGACGCCCCGGCCGGGGCGCCGTCCGTCGACCCGGCGGTGCCGCCCGCGGCCTTTGTCGGCGTCCGGGGCTCCCGGTTCGCCAGCCGCATCTGCAGCAGGACGGCGAGCACGATGATCACGCCCTTGGCGACGGCCTGCGCCGAGCTGGACAGGTTGTTCAGCGTGAAGACGTTGCTCAGCGTGGTGAAGATCAGCACGCCCACGACGGTGCCGACGATCGTGCCGCGCCCACCGAGCAGCAGCGTGCCGCCGATCACGACGGCCGCGATCGCGTCGAGCTCGTAGAGCGTGCCGTGGGTCGAGCTGCCGGTCGTCGTCCTGGCCATGATCATCACCGCGGCGATCCCGCAGGTGAGACCGGACAGCACGTAGAGCTTCACGGTGTGCCGCTGCACCCGGATGCCGGCCAGCCGGGCGGCCTCGGCGTTGCCACCGACGGCGAAGGTGTGCCGGCCGAACGTCGTCCGGTTGAGCAGGACCCACCCGGCGGCGGCGACCAGGGCGAAGATGATGACCAGGGTGGGGACGCCCAGGACGTCACCGGAGAAGAACTCGAGGAAGGCCCGGTCCTGGACGATCTGGGTGCGCCGGTTGGCGATGATCTCGGCCAGCCCGCGGGCCGCGGCGAGCATGGCCAGCGTGGCGATGAAGGCGACGAGCTTGCCGTACGCGATGACCACGCCGTTGACCAGCCCGGCGCCGGCGCCCACGAGGAGTGCGGTGACGACCATCACGGTCCAGTGGAACTCCTCGGCCAGCGCCTGGGTGGCCAGGGTGGTCGCCCACACCGAGGACAGGGCCACCAGGGCACCCACGGAGAGGTCGATGCCCCCGCCGATGATCACGAAGGTCATGCCCACGCTCACCACGCCGATCACCGACGCCAGCCGCAGGATGGTCAGCAGGTTGTCCACGTCGGCGAACCGGTCGCCGGCCGTGATCAGGCCGACGACGCAGAGGATGACCAGCGCGATGACGAGCCCGAGGTTCCGGCCCAGCGGGCCGGACATCAGGCTCCCGCGGTGCGAGCCCCCGGCCGGTGCCGCCTGCCCGGAGCCGGGTGGCTCGTCCCGTGTCGTCGCAGTCGCGCCCTCGCTCATGCCACGTCCCCCTCGTCCTGCGTTGCCGGCGGGGTGACGCCTGCATGCGCCGTCCCGGCCATGATCAGATCCAGCACGCGGTGCTCGTCCAGCTCCTCGGCCGGGGCCTGCGCGACCACCGCGCCCTCGGCCACCACGAGCACCCGGTCGGCCAGGCCGAGCACCTCCGGGATCTCGCTCGAGACGACGACGACGGCCACGCCGCGGTCGGCGAGGTCCCGGATCAGGGCGTAGATCTCCGCGCGGGCACCGACGTCGACACCCCGGGTGGGCTCGTCGAGCAGCAGCACCCGGCAGTCGCGGAGCAGCCAGCGGGCCAGCACGACCTTCTGCTGGTTGCCGCCGGACAGGGTGCGCACCTCGCGGGAGACGTCGACCGGCCGCAGGTCCAGCGCCTCGGCCTGTTCCCGCGCCGCCTGCTTCTGCGCGCCGGCGAACAGCAGCCCGCCGCGGACGAACCGGGCCAGGCTGGAGAGGGTGATGTTGGCGTAGACGGGGTCGCCCAGCAGCAGCGCCTGGCTCTTCCGTTCCTCCGGCGCCAGACCCACGCCGGCGGACACCGCCGCGGCCACGTCGCCGCGGCGGAGCTCGCGACCACCGACCCGGACGGTGCCGGTGCTGGCCCGCCGGGCGCCGTAGAGGGTCTCCAGGATCTCCGACCGGCCGGAGCCGACCAGACCGGCCAGGCCGAGGACCTCCCCGGGGTGCACCGAGAACGAGACGTCGGAGAACCGGCCGGCCAGGGCGAGCCCGGCGACCTCCAGCAGCGGCGGGTCGTCGGTGGCCGGCCGCTGCCGGCGGGGCGGGAACACGTACTCGATCGTCCGGCCGGTCATCAGCGTGATGACCTCGCGGGTCGGCGTCTCCCTGGCCGGCAGGCCGGTGGCCACGGTGCGCCCGTCCTTCAGCACGGTGATCCGGTCACCGATCTGCCGGATCTCCTCCAGCCGGTGGGAGATGTAGACGACGGCGACGCCCTGGGCGGTGAGGTCGCGGATCACCCGGAAGAGCCGTTCGACCTCCTCGTTGTCCAGCACGGCCGACGGCTCGTCCATGACGATCAGCCGGGCGTCCTGGGACAGCGCCCGGGCCATGCTCACCATCTGCTGGGCGGCCGCGGACAGCTGCCCGACCTCGACGGTGGGGCGGATCTCCGGGTGGCCCAGCCGGGCCATCAGCGCCGCGGCGGCGCGGTTGTCCTCCGCCGGCCGGCTGAGCCCGGAGCGGGAGCGCTCCCGGCCGAGGAACACGTTGTCGGCCACGCCGAGGCCGGCGACCAGGTCGAGCTCCTGGTAGATCGTCGCGATGCCCAGCGAGATGGCCGCCTGGGGATCGGCGAACCGCACCGGCTCGCCCTGCCAGGTGATCAGCCCCTCGTCGGGCTGGTGGGCGCCGGCCAGGACCTTGATCAGGGTCGACTTGCCGGCGCCGTTCTGCCCGAGCAGGCAGTGCACCTCGCCCGCCCGCACGTCGAGGTCGACCCCGCCGAGGGCCCGGACGCCGGGGAACTGCTTGACGATGCCGCGCATCTCCAGCAGTGCGTCCGGCGCCGGAGCGGTCGCTGCGGTCACGAAGGCGCCTCCACTTTTGCTCAACACTGACCATTAGTCCGTGACGCGGGACACTATGGGGGCAGATACGGAACGGTCAAGGTCCCCGGCGGGCGTGACCGAACCGCAACCCGACGGGTGCTGAGCAGGCCGCGTCGATCACGCTGCGGAGTGGGCAGGCGCGAGCACCCGGCGGGCGCGGTGGGAGGGAGCGGAACGGCGTGGATCGAGGTGCGGAGCTGCAGCGCGCAGAACGCAGCCGTCAGCGGGCCATCGCGGAGTCGATGGAGTCCTCGTCCAGGAAACCCTCGATGGCCATCAGGGCGGCGCCGCGCCGGCCGGAGAGGTCGGGGGCGTCACTGACCGTGATGTCCAGGCGGCGGGCGGCCAGCGGCAGGGACCGGCCGTAGACCGCCTCCCGGATGCCGGCCAGCAGCGGGGCACCGGCCTGGGCCACCCCGCCGGTCATGACGATCCGGTGCGGGTTGAAGAAGTTGACCAGGCTGGCCAGCACCGCGCCGATCGTCCGGCCGGCGCTGCGGACCAGCTCCACGGCGGGCCCGTCGCCCTGCGCGGCGAGCTCCACCACCTGCCGGGTGGTGGTGACCGGAAGCCCCGCGGCGAGGGCGTCACGCAGCAGCGCACCGCCGCCGGCGAGGGCCTCCAGGCAGTTCTCGTTGCCGCACCGGCAGATCACCGGCTGCCCGCCGGGCGAGGCCACCCCGATGTGCCCGATGTCGCCGGCGCTGCCCTGGGCACCGCGGTAGACCCGGCCCTCGACGATGATGCCGCAGCCGATGCCGGTGCCGACCTTGACGACCAGCACGTCCTCGACCGACCCGGCGACGCCCATCTCCCCCAGCGCCATGACGTTGACGTCGTTGTCGGCGTAGACCGGGCAGTCGTAGCGCTCGAAGGCCGCCGGGATCGGGTGGTCGTGCCAGCCGGGCATGATCGGCGGGTGCACCGGCCGCCCGGTCGAGAACTCGACGGGCCCGGGGACGCCGACGCCCACGGCGCACACCTCGGCCGGGGTGAGCCCCGCCTCGGCCAGCACCTTCTGCGCCAGCCGGTCGACCTCGGCCAGCACCGGCCCGGGCCCGTCGGCGATGTCGATGGCGTGCCCGACGGTGGCGAGGATCTGCGCCGACAGGTCGGTGACGGCAACGTCGACGCTGGTCACCCCCAGGTCGACGGCGAGCACGCAGCCGGCCCGGCTGTTGAACCGCAGCAGCGTGGGCGGGCGGCCGCCGGTGCTCCAGCCGCGGCCACCCTCCTCGAGCAGGCCCGCCGCGATCAGCTGGTCGACCCGCGCGCTGACCGTGTTCCGGGACGCGCCGGTGAGTGAGACGAGCTCGGCCCGGCTGCTCGCGCGGCCGGTGCGCACGTGGCGCAGCAGGGCGCTGGCCGAGGCTGGGTGCGTCACGCGGGCCATAGTGACACGCAGCAGGGGCGGTCAGGGGCGCTGCGCGGCGTCGCCGGCCGCTACCGCTCTCCCCGACCAGCCCGAGCACCTCACCGGGCCGGATGGTGGAGCTCACCTCGTCGACGGCGACGAGGTCGGGACGGCGGGGACGACCCGGGTAGACGATCCGCAGGTCCCGCGCGGCGACGACCGGCGCGACGCCGGCCTGCTCCACGATCCGGCTTTCCGCCATGACCGCCACCCTGTCGACGAGGTCGGCGACCACCCCCCGTGTCCTGGGTGATCAGCACGATCGCGGTGCCGAGCTCGTCCCGGCAGCGGCGGCACAGCTCCAGGATCTCGGCCTGCACCGGGACGTCGAGTGCGGTGGCCGGCTCGTCGGCGATGATCACGCCCGGGCGGGCGCGAGGGCCTGGGCGATGACGATGCGGCGCTGCTGCCCGCCGGCGAACTGGTGCGGGTATCGGGGATGCCGACCCGGCGCAGGACGTCGATCGCCTTCGCCCGGGCCTCCTGCCGGTCGAGGCTCCTGGAAGACCATCGCGGCGTCCGCCCGCGGACCTCGCGCAGGTCCCGGCCGGCCCGGCCGACCACGTCACGGGTCCGGCTGCCGTCCTCGGTGGCCGGCAGCACGGTGCCGCGGGTGCGTGCGGACCCGGGAGCAGCCGCAGGATGCTGCGCGCGGTGACGGCGGTGACCGTGCCGCTGTCGGTGGCGAAGGAGACCTCGAGGTGGGTGATCCCGACGACGGCCCCCGACGACGTGGACCCGCGGGCGCGCCGGGGACGCGCACGCGGTCCGCCTGTGGCCATCGAGGACCGAGGAGCCTCACAAGGCCACCACCCCGACCGATGAGCGGCCGTGGCTGTCACCGGCACGTGACCGTGCGGCGACGGGCGTCGCGGACAGGACGATTCGACGCGTCCACCGGGCGCCCGGGAGGTCAGAAGCGGCCGCCACCCCCGCGCCGGCCACGGCTGCCGGATCCGCCGAAACTGCCGCTGGACCGGCGCCCGCCGCCGCCACCGAACCCGCCGCTGCGGCCACCACTGCGTCCTCCGCCGCCCCCGCCGAAGCCGCCGCCGCTGGACCCGCCGCCATCGGAACCACCGCGGGAACCGCCGCCGCCGAAGAGGATGCCGCCGAGCACCAGGCTGCCGAGGTCGATCCCACCCCGACCGCCGCCGCCCGGACCGTAGCCGGGACCACCGAACCCGCCACCGCCGTAGCCGCCGGCCGACCACCGGCTGACGTCGGTCTGGGCCAGGTCGAGCGCGTGCTGGGCCAGTGCGGCTGCCTGCTGCGCCTCCCGCAGCGCCGGCACCGGATCCACCGTGCCGGTGGCCACGGCGGTGTCGAGGTGCCGCTGCGCCTCGGCCAGCCGGGTGCGTGCCTC
>JAOPWO010000394.1 GCA_025965635.1 Modestobacter sp.
AGGCCGGCCGGTCGTTCGCCCCCGGGAAGGAGACGCCGGCCCGCGGCCGCTACGGCGTCCTCCGCCGGGCGGCCGAACCGCTCCGCGAGAGGGCCGCCCAGATCGGCCGGGTGACCACGATCGAGCAGGGCAGGCGGTCCCCGAGGCGACGCAGGAGGTGGTCGGCGCCGCCGACATCCCCGGCTGGTCCGCCGAGGAAGGCCGCCGCGTCCACGGACGGGTCGTGCCCTCGCGGCGGCCGGGCGTGCGCCAGCTGGTGCTGCGTCAGCCGGTCGGCCCGGTCGCGGCGTTCACCCCGTGGAACTCCCCGATCACCATCCCGGCCCGCAAGATCGGCGGCGCGCTGGCGGCCGAGGGGGTCGAGCGGGTGACCCTCGAGCTCGGCGGGCACGCGCCCGTGCTGGTCCTCGACGACGCCGACCTGGACGAGGCCGCGACGCTGGCGGTCGGCGCCAGGTTCCGCAACGCGGGGCAGAGCTGCGTCGCGCCGACCCGTTTCCTGGTGCAGGAGGGGGTGTTCGAGGAGTTCGCCGAGCGCTTCGCCGTGGCGATCGACGGGCAGCGCCTGGGGAACGGGCTGGACCCGGCGACCACCCTGGGCCGCTGGCGCACGACCGGCGCCCGCCGGCGATGGCGGCGCTGGTCGACGACGCGGTCGAGCGGGGCGCCGAGGTGCTCACCGGCGGCGGACCGGGGGAGCAGGGCGGGTACTTCTGGCAGCCGACGCTGCTGTCCGGGTTGGACCCGCAGTCCCGGGTGATGACCGAGGAGCCGTCCGGTCCGTTGGCGCTCGCCGTCCCGTGCACCGGTGTCGAGGACGGTCCGGCGATGGCCGACGCACTGCCCTGCGGTCTGGCGTCCTACGCCGTCACCGCCGACCGGGCGACCTCGTACGCCGTCTCCGAGGGCATCGCGGACTACCTGTTCTCGAAGCCGGTGAGCGAGGCGTGACCCGGCTGCCGCCCCCGGCCGGCGGTCAGCTGGGAGCGTGCAGCCGTTCCTGCACCAGCCGGGCCGCCGCGAGCACCGCGGGCGCGTGCGCCCGGATCCCCTCGATGCTGCCGGTCCGGCTGCTGGGCGCGGCGATCCCGACCGCGGCCAGCGGTGTGCCGGTGGTGTCGCGCAGCGCCACGGCCACCGCGGACACGCCCTCGGCGCTCTCCTCCCAGTTCAGCGCATATCCCTGGGCACGGATCTCGACGAGTTGGGCGTGCAGCTCGGCGCGGCTGGTGAGCGAGGCTGCCGTCCCCACGGTCAGCTCGTTGCTGGGGTAGCGGCGCTCCAGCTCACCGGCCGGCAGCTCGGCCAGGATCGCCTTGCCGACGGCGGAGGCGTGCGCCAGCCGGACGACGCCGGTCCGGTTGCCCACCCGGACCGAGCGGCCGCTCTCCACGCAGTCGACGAACCGCACCGTGTCTCCTTCCAGGACGGCGAGGCTGGCGGTCTCCTGGGTCCGCTCGCGGAGCTCCTCCAGCACTGGCCGGGCGACCCGGCGGATGTCGATCCGGCTGATCGCCGCCAGGCCGATCTCGTTGAGCGCGGGCCCTGGGCGGTACGCCCCGTTGGGCCGGTCCTGCATGACGAACCCCCGCCGGCGCAGGGCGCTGAGCAGCCGGTGCGCGGTCGATCGGGCGACGCCCAGCAGGTCGGCGGCCTCCGCGACGCGCAGTGCCTGGCGTTCACCGATCAGTTGCAGCAGCCACAGCGCGTTGTCGACCGAGGTCAGGCCGCCGCCGGCGGCCGGCGGCTCGACCTCCGGCGGCCGCGCCGGCAGACGAGCTCCGTGAGGCGTCTTTTGATTCGGCATAGCAGAACTGTAACTTAATCGCTTCGGTCGAGCGGAATGTTCGCCTACGTTCTTCCTCCATGAGCACTGTTGCCTGGAGCCCTGCCCCGGCCGGCCCGATCACCGCCGACCGGCCGGTCGTCGTCGTCGGAGGTGGTCCGGTCGGGATGACTGCAGCCGCCACGCTGGCTGCCGAGGGGCTGCCCGTCGTCCTGGTCGAACTGCACCCCGAGCCGCGGCCCGACTGGCGGGCCAGCACCTTCCACGCCGCCACGCTCGAGCTGCTCGAGACGATCGACATCACCGCCCAGATGCACGCCGAGGGCCTGGTGGTGCCGAAGTACCAGTTCCGGGACCGGCACGACGGCCTGGTCGCCGAGTTCGACTTCCGGCTGCTGGCCGACGAGACCCGCTTCCCCTACCGCCTGCAGCTCAACCAGCAGCACCTGGTGCGGATGCTCCACGACCGCCTCCAGGCCGACGACCGGGTGGAGCTGCGCTTCGGCACCCGGCTGACCGGGCTGGAGATCACCGCGGAGGGCGCCACGCTGCAGCTGGCCGGCCCCGACGGCGACACCGAGCTCACCGCCTCCTACGTCATCGGCGCCGACGGTCCGCGCAGCGCCGTCCGCAACGCGCTCGGCGTCGGGTTCGAGGGGTTCACCTACCCCGAGCGCTTCGCGATCACCAGCACCTCGGTCGACCTGCAGGAGCTGCTGCCCGACCTCGGCCACGTCAACTACGTCGCCGACCCCCAGGAGTGGCTGTTCATCCTGCGGACGCCGGAGTCCTGGCGGGTCGTCTGGCCGGTGCCCGAGGGGTTCACCGACGAGCAGGTCAACGACCCGGGGTACCTGCAGGGCCAGCTGCAGCGGGTGGCCCCCTACGAGCCGGGCTACCCGGTGATCGACCACCAGGTCTACAACGTGCACCAGCGCGTCGCCTCGGACTTCCGGGTCGGCCCGGTGCTGCTGGCCGGCGATGCCGCGCACATCAACTCGCCGATCGGCGGCGTCGGGCTGAACTCCGGCATCCACGACGCGATGGACGGTGCCCGCCGGCTCGGCCGGATCGGTCGGGACGCCGCCGTCGACGCGGAGGCCGAGCTCGCCACCTACGGCCGGATCCGCCGCACCGTGGCGGTCGAGTACGTGCAGGCCGACACGCAGCGCAACACCGACCGGCTGCGCGAGTCCGACGACGTCGTCCGCCGCCAGCACCAGGACGACATGCGCGCCATGGCCGCCGACCCCGACAAGGCCCGCGCCTACATCCGTCGGGTGTCGCTGCTGGAGAGCGTGCAGCGCTTCGGCATCGGCCGGACGCCGGCCGAGCTGGAGCTGGAGCTGGACGCGCCCGCCCCCCGCTGACCCCACCCCCCGCTGACCCTGCCGCCTGTGCGTTGTGGGGTGGGTGGGTTGTTCTGTTCGGACCACCCCTCGTCTGGAGATGTCGATGAAGCTGGCTCTGTTCGATGACGCGCGTCTTGGTGTGGTGAGCACTGGTCCGGGTGGGTCTGTGGTGGGGGCCACGGTGGTGGACGTGACCGGTGCCCTGCCGTGGGTGCATGACCCGGATCCGTTGACGGCGGGGTGGTGGCGGGCGTTGTGCCGGGACTTCGAGGGGTTGCGGCCGGTGTTGGAGAAGGCTGCGGCGGAGGGGCCGGCGGTGTCGTTGGAGCGGGTGTCGTTGCGGGCGCCGGTGTTGGCGCCGTCGAAGATCGTGGCGGCGGCGAGCAACTACGGCGAGCACGTGGCGGAGATGCACGGGGTGCAGGAGCGGACGTTGGGCCGGGTGGAGGCCTGGATGATGGAGTTCGACGTCTTCTTGAAGGCGCCGTCGTCGATCGTGGGTCCCGGTGCTGAGGTGGTGTTGCCGGCTGAGGTGGTGGCCAGGGGTCTGGAGGTGCACCACGAGTCGGAGTTGGTGGTCGTGATCGGCACGGGTGGTCGGGACATCGCGCTGGATGAGGCGATGGGTCACGTGCTGGGGTTCACCGCGGGGCTGGACATCACGGTGCGGTCGCCGGCGGACCGGTCGAAGCGGAAGTCCTATGACTCCTTCTCCCCGTTGGGGCCGTGGATCGTGACCCGGGACGAGGTCGGGGACGGTGGGGACCTGGACATCCTGCTGACCTGTGGTGGGGTGGTGCGGCAGTCGGTGAACACCGCGGACCTGTTGTCCCCGGTGCCGCAGATCGTGGCCTATGCGAGTTCGATCATGACGTTGAACCCCGGCGACGTGGTGTTCACCGGTGCTCCTCCCGGGGTCGGGCCGATCACCGCGGGGGAGACCCTGGACATGAGGATCAGCCGGATCGGCTCCATGACCGTCTCGGTGCGCTGAG
>JAOPWO010000416.1 GCA_025965635.1 Modestobacter sp.
GCCGCGCGCCGAGCGCTGGCCGCGGCCGGCCCCGGGGCCCGCGCCGAGCTCGGCGGCATCGCGGTGACGTCGGTGGGAGAGGAGGCGGTGCTGCTCGACGCCGCCGGCCACCCGGTCGGGGACGTGCCCACGTGGTTCTCCGGGATCGGGCACGCGGCGGCCCGGGAGCACGCCGCCGAGCTGGACCGCCGCGCGCCGGTCACCGGCCTGCGGCACCCCGAGTACACGGTGCACACGCTGGCCTGGTGGGCCCGCGCGCGCCCCGCGCAGACGCGGGCCGCCACCACCCTGACCGACCTGGGCAGCTGGCTGCTGTCCTCGCTCGGCCCCGGCGACCTGGTGATGGACCACTCGCACGCCTCGCGGACGGGGTTGTTCGACGCACCCACCCGCTCCTGGCGGCCTGAGGGGCTGGCCGTGGTCGGAGCCGGGCACCTCACCCTGCCCCGGCTGGTGCCGTCGGGCACCGTGATCGGCGAGCTGGGCACGGGCTCCGCCGCGCAGCTCGGCCTCGCTCCTGGCGTCCCCCTGGTCACCGGTGGGCACGACCACTTCTGCGGCGCCCTCGCCGCCGGCGCCCGTTCCCCCGGCGACCTGTTCATCTCCGCCGGCACCTCCGAGGCGCACCTGCTGGTCACCGACTCCCTGGACCCCGCGGCGACCGCGGACAGCGAGGTGGGCTGCTTCGTCACCGACGGTCTGTACTACCTGCACGCCGCGCTCCCCTCCGGCGGGCTGTACCTGACCTGGACCCGGCTGCTCGGGCTGGACCCGGGCGCGCCGCTGGACGAGCTCCTGCACGGCGAGCCGGTCGGCAGCCGCGGCGTCCGCGGGCAGATCGCCGCCGACCGCCGGCTGTCGCTGGACGGGCTGCCCCTCGACGTGGCCCCGGGGACCGTGCTGCGGGCGCTCATGGAGACCACCGCGGTGGCGTCGCGGGACCTGACCCGTGAGCTCAGCCGGACCGCCGGCCGCGCCGTCGCGCAGCGACTGCTGGCGGGCCGGCCGGCGGAGTCCGCTGCCTGGCGGGAGATCCGGGCGGCGGTCGGCGAGGGCTCCGCCGCGTTCGTCGACGCCCAGGAGGCGACCGCGCTGGGCGCGGCGCACCTCGCCGTGCGTGCCGTCACCGGGACCCTGCCGCCGCCGGTCCCCCGGCGCAGCCCCGATGCCGGGCCGTCCCGCGTCCGGCGCGAGGAGTACGCCCGCGCCTTCGGCTGACCGGCGCGCTGGAGAGGGGCGGGGCCCCGGCGGGAGGCGCGGCCACAATGGCGGCATGGTCGCCTTCTTCGTCCCCCGGGCCAGTGACGACGAGCAGGCGGAACGTCTCTACGACGCCCTCGCCGAGTTCGCCGGGTGCGAGCCCGGGCCCCGCGACCGGCGCGTGCAGTCCGTCGCCTTCACCCAGGACGGCGCGCGGTGGGTCGCGGAGGTCGGCGCCGAGCTGCGCGGCGAGCGGACGACGAGCCGGCTGCGCCGCGGCGAGCTGCTCGAGCACACCGAGGTCCTGTCGTCGACGTCCCGGGTGCTCGCCGTCTACCCCGGGACTCCCTTCACCGTGGTCACCGACGCCCAGCCGATAACCGGCGCCCCGTCCGAGTGGGCCAACCCCTTCACCGTCCAGCCCGACGAGGTCACCTACTTCGACCAGCGCTGAGCGGCCCGTTCCGCGGTGGTCCAGCCCCGGTGCGGGGCGGTTGCCTCGCCGGCCGCCACCACGACCGGGATGCGGGTGCCGCCACGGGGACGTCCAGGACCAGCCGGTCGTCGGCCTCACCGTCCGGGACGGCGTGCCGGTCGCGGCCGTCGCCGGGGTGCTGAGCTCCCCGGCCACCCGGACGACCCACGCAGTGACGTCGAGGGCGCGCAGTCGGCCCCGGTGCTCCGCGATTCCCTGCGGCCGGGGCAGGGGCCGCACGAGATCGACGTCGACCGGCCGTCCCGGCTAGCGGCGGGCCCCCGTGCGGGCGGCGCGCAGCCGCTGCAGGCGGCGGACCACCACGGGCCGCGCCGCCTCGGCCTCCGGCCGGTCGACCAGGGTGTTGAGCCGCTGGTAGTAGCGGGTGGGCGCGAGCCCGAACTGCCCGCGGATCGAGTTCTCCTTGGCAGCCGGGTGCCGCCACCACTGGTCCTCGAAATCCAGCAGGGCGAGTTCGTCTTCGGTCAGCTCAGGCACGTCCGGGACGGTAGCCGGGCGGTCCGACAGAACCGTCGCAGCTCGCCGGTCGCCCTCGACGGGGCCTGCCCGAGGAGGGCACCGCAAGCGGCGCCGGCACGAGATGACCCACAGCCATGTGATTCCTGTGACGGCTGATGCGACACCCCTATCGTCACGCCGATTTCCCGGCTAGCTTTCGTCACGCCCAGCGGCGTGTCGACTGCACAGCGTGGTCGACGCAAGTACCGGAGCGGCTGCGTCAGCGGCCGGTCACTTCCAGCAGACACAGCAGGGGACCACATGCGCGGCACACCATCGGCAGGGACCACCTCGACGAGGCACCGGCACGTCGCCGCGACCCGGCGGTCCCGCAGCGCCGGCGTCCTGGGCGCGCTGTCCGTGGTCGTGATGACCGCCGCACTGGGCACGCTGGTCCTGACCGATGGGGACACCACCTCCGCGGCCAGCCCGGTCGAGGTCGTCGCGGCCGGTCAGGTGTCAGGTCGCAGCGCCCTGCACGGCGCCGGCCAGACCTCCCGGGACAAGGCATCCCGGGCGCACCGCTCCACCGCCGACCGGCCGCACCGCTCCACGGCTGCGGCCACCCCGTCGACCAGCGCACCGGTCGCGACGACGCCCGCCCCGTCGGCCGGCACACCGGCACCGCCGC
>JAOPWO010000423.1 GCA_025965635.1 Modestobacter sp.
GCGGCGGTGCACGACCGCGACCTGGCCGGGCCATGGCGCGCGGCGGCGGACGGCGACGTCGCTGCGGTCCTCCGCGAGTTCCCGGGCGACCCTAGAGTCCACGTGTGGCGACCCGGGAACTGACGACCATCACCACCGGCGGCTCCTACTTCGAGGGCCCCCGGTGGCACGACGGCACCTGGTGGGTGTCTGATTTCTACGCCCGCGAGGTCCTGCGGGTGACCGCCACCGGCGAGGTGACGGTGGTCGTCGCGGTCGAGCAGCAGCCCTCCGGGCTCGGCTGGCTCCCCGACGGCTCCCTCGTGGTCGTGTCGATGAGGGACCACCGGCTGCTCCGCTTCGCCGACGGGCAGCTCAGCACCCTGGCCGACCTGACGCCGTACTGCGGTGGGCACCTCAACGACTGCGTCGTCGACGCCGCCGGGCACGTGTTCGTCGGCGACTTCGGCTTCGACCTGATGGGCGGTGCGGCTCCTGCGCCGGCCTCGCTGAAGCGGGTCGACCCGGGCGGCACCGTGACCGTGGTCGCCGAGGGGCTGCAGTTCCCGAACGGCGCGGTCATCACCCCGGACGGCGGCACGCTCATCGTGGGCGAGACCTTCGGCAACCGGTACACCGCCTTCGACCTGGCGCCCGACGGGACGCTCTCCCACCGGCGGGTGTGGGCCCGGCTCGGACCGGAGGTGACCGGCACGACCACGGCAGAGGCGATCGGCCAGGTGAAGATCGCTCCGGACGGCTGCACGCTGGACGCCGACGGGCACATCTGGGCCGCGGACGGCGTCGGCAACCGGGTGCTGCGGGTGGCGCCGGGCGGCGCGGTCGTCGACGAGATCACGGCGCCGGAGGGCCAGGGTGTGTTCGCCTGCGCGCTGGGCGGCGACGACGGCCGGACGCTGCTGATGTGCTGCGCGCCGGACTTCCTCGAGCACAACCGCGCACCGGTCCGCGAGGCAGTGCTGGTGACCGCGCGGGTCGCCGTCCCGCACGCCGGTCTCCCCTGAGCACCGTCCGCGGGCTCAGCCCCCGCGCCAGGACCCCTTCCAGCTGATGCACAGCTGCGCTGCACTGGGAGCACAGCGGAGCACTGCACGCTGGGCCGTTCCAGCCGGTCGAGCCGGCTCACTGAGGAGGCACCGTGCGCATCGGTCTGTTCGGTCTCATCTACCTGCTCGTCGGCGTCGTCGTGGCGCTGACCAACGGTTACAACAGCGTCGCCGGCGTCTCCGAGGTGATCTCGCTGGTCGCGGCCGTCGTGCTGTGGCCGGCGATCTTCTTCGGCGTCGACCTGCACGTCCCGCCGATCACCACGTGAGCCGCCGGGGTCAGCCGATCGCGATCAGCGGTCCCGCCGTCGGGGTGAGCCAGCGCATCAGCGCCGTCAGGCTGCCGCGGTCGACGGCCACGCAGCCGGCCGTCGGGCGGCCGTTGGAGATGTGCAGGAAGAACGCCGACCCGGCGCCCGGGGTGACCCGCGGGCGGTTGTAGTCGATGACCACGGCCTGGTCGTAGACCGCGCCCTGGGCGTACAGGTTCTCCCCGGCCGCCTCGTTGAACGGGCAGCTCCCGGCCGCGCAGCGGGTGTGCTGGTTGTACAGCCGGCTGCGCACGTCCGAGACCCACCAGTCCTTGCGGTCCACCTTCCGGTAGGGCAGCGCGGTGCCCGGGTCGCCCAGCCGGCCGAAAGCCTCGGTCAGCCCGAAGGTGCCGGCCGGTGTCCGGGTCGACGTCTCGGAGGCCGTCCCGACACCGCGCGAGCCGAGCTGCGCGGGCACCGGCCCGAGCACCGGGGTCCAGCCGCCGCTGCGCCGCTCCCAGGCCACCAGCTGCCCGGTGGTCGCGCCGGGCCGGTCGGCGAGGACGGTGACGACCTGGTCGGCCGAGCCGGTGGTCACCGGGAGGGGGAACGGGGTGGCCCAGGCGGTGCTCCCGTTGGCGCGGGAGAGCACGATGTTGCCGTCGTTGCGCAGGGCCACCGAGCCGCCCGGATTGCCCCAGGTGCGGCTGTCCCACAGCGCCCGGCCGGACCCGGCGTAGACGACGAGGTTGCCATCGGGCTGCATGGTCAGCCGATTGCGGGCGCCGACGGTGCGGGTGGCCGAGAGCACCTGGTTCCCGGCGCCGTAGAAGACGACGTTGCCGTCGGTCTGCACGACGAACCGGGACCGGCCGTCGGGCGAGGTGAGCTGCTGGCCGGCGTACAGCGACTGCCCGGGGCGCAGCCGGTCGGGGGTGTCCCGGCCGGTGGACCAGGCCTTGCTGTTGTCGGGCCGCCACACCCCGAGCTCGCCGGTGTCCTTCAGCACCACGCGGGCACCGTCGGACCCCCAGGTCCGGGTGTCCCACAGCGCCCGGCCGGATGCGGAGTGGACGACGAGGTTGCCGTCGGGCTGCATGTCCAGCCGGTTGCCGGCGCCCCACGTGCCGGTGGCGGCCAGCGCCCGGCCGTCGGCGGCGTAGACGACGACGTTGCCGTCGGTCTGCATCTCCGCCCGGTACCGGCGGTCCGGCGAGACGAGCTGCTGGCCGGCCCGGAGGCCCTGGCCGGCGTGCAGCCGGTCGCTCCCGGCCGCGGCCTGGACGGGCGTGGCGAGGCCGGGCACCGTGGCGGCGGCGATCACCGCCAGGACCAGGACGACCCGGAGGAGCACGCGCCCGAGCCGCCCGCAGATCCCCATGGGAACTGACCGTAGGCCCGCAGCCACCCCTTGCCACGGGCGCGCGCCTCAGGCGTCTCCGTCGTCCCACGACGTCCGTCCAGCACCGTCGTCGACCCGGTGCGGGCGGGGTAGAGGAGGTGCGGCGGCAGGTCGCGCGGGTTGACCGCACCGGCTGCGCAGCCCTCGTCCGGGCCCTCCGGACGGGATCGACGACGGAGGGACGACCGGGCCGTGGAGCAGATCAACGGACGCCTGCTCAGCTGGGCGTCCATCCTGGAGCCCAGCACCCGCGAGCAGGCCGAGCGCACCGCGGCGATGCCGTTCATCCACCCGTACCTGGCGCTGATGCCCGACGCGCACCTGGGCAAGGGCGCGACCGTCGGGTCGGTCATCCCGACCGAGGGCGCGATCATCCCGGCCGCGGTGGGGGTCGACATCGGCTGCGGGATGATGGCGGTGCGCACCCGGTTCCGCGGCGCCGACCTGCCCGCAGCCAAGGACCTCGCCGTCCTGCACGGGCAGATCTCGCGGGCCATCCCGCTGTCGGCCGGCCGGTACAACAAGTCCGTCCGGGACACGGCGGCGCCGCGGGTCGCCGAGCTGCGCGGGCTGCCGGGTGTCGAGCAGGCCGACACCGCGGCCGGCAACTGGCCGCTGCAGCTGGGCTCGCTCGGATCGGGCAACCACTTCATCGAGGTCTCCCTCGATGAGGAGGACCGGGTCTGGCTGTTCCTGCACTCCGGCTCGCGCGGGGTCGGCAACAAGCTGGCCTCGCGGCACATCCGGGTGGCGCAGGAGCGATGCCGCGCCCAGGGCATCGAGCTGGCCGACCGTGACCTCGCGTACCTGGTGGAGGGCGAGCCGGAGTTCGACGCCTACATCGAGGCGCTGCGCTGGGCGCAGCGGTTCGCCTACCTCAACCGCGAGGAGATGATGGACCGCGTCGTCCCCCAGCTGGCTCGGTTCCTGCGCACCGACGTCGAGCGGGTGGAGACCATCAACTGCTTCGCGGGCGAGACCGCAGTCATCACCCGCACCGGCACGCGACCGATCGAAGCTCTGGCTGGCGGCGAGCACGAACTCCTCACGGCTCATGGAAAGTGGATCAAGGCACCGGTCCGCTCCTTCGGCCGGCAGGAGGTGGGTGAGGTCGTCCTCAGCCGCTCGGGGGAGACCACGGTCATCCGCGCTACAGCGGAGCACAGCTGGCTGTTGAGGTCATGGGGAGGGCGCGGGTACGAGGTCACAACGGCGGAACTGCGTCCCGGCGACCGACTCCGGTCCACCTTTCCCGAGCAGCCGGAGGATCTCCGCGTCGACCGCATCTCGGCGGCGCGCGGCTTCGTCTACGGAGACGGCAGCGCGGCCGGTTCCCGGTCACGAGCCAACTCCTGCGGGGCCCAGGAGGCAGCGCTCGTGCCCTTGTCCGCGGGCCTGGGTCACCGTCCACGGCACTACGGTCGGTCGACCTGCATCGACGGACCACCCGGCGGACGGACGTGCCACCGGCCCAGCCTCGACTCCGCACCATCGGAGCTCTACGGCTGGCTCGCGGGCTACTTCTCGGCCGTGGGGGACGTCGACAGGGCGGGCCGGCCGACGCTGGCTTCATCGTCTCGGGATGACCTCGAGTTCGTGCGGACTGCTAGTCAGGCAGTCGGTATCGGCACCTTCGGCATCCGCTCCCGGGTCAGGCTCGAACACCGGGGATCACCGACTTCGCTCCACCGGGTCCGGCTGATGCGCGGAGACCTCACCCCCGGGTTCTTCCTCATCCCTGAGCACCGCGCGCGGTACGAGTCCCGGCGCGCCGCCGCTGAACGTCGCGGTTGGGACGTGATCTCGGTGCGCGCGACCGGCGAGACGACGGAGGTGTACTGCGCCGTCGTCGAACGCACGCACTCCTTCGCCCTGGCTGACAACATCCTGACCGGGAACTGCCACCACAACTACACCGAGCGCGAGGTGCACCACGGGCGCGAGGTGTGGCTGTCCCGCAAGGGCGCGATCTCGGCGCGCACGGGGCAGGGCGGGCTCATCCCCGGCTCGATGGGGACGGCGTCCTACGTCGTCGTCGGCAAGGGCAACGAGCAGGCGCTGCTGTCCAGCCCGCACGGCGCCGGCCGCAACCACTCACGGACGGCGGCACGCCGGCTGTTCACCCGGGCGGACCTGGACGAGCGGATGACCGGCATCGCCTGGGGGCACTCCAACGCGTTCCTCGACGAGCACCCCGACGCGTACAAGCCGATCGACCAGGTCATGGCCGACGCGGCGGACCTGGTGGAGGTGCGGCACACGCTGCGCCAGATCGTGAACGTGAAGGGCGACTGACCGGGGACCCCGTCTCAGCCGGCGAGCCAGGCCGCGCCGCGCGCGTAGAGCGCCTCGACCCCGGGGCCGGTCAGCCCCGGCATGTCCGGCTTCACGTCGTAGCCGATGCCGGTCTGCAGGTAGGCCAGGTGGCGGTACCCGGCCGGGTAGGACGCCAGCCGGTCGCGGTCGAGCTGCGGCACGGCGCCCGGCGTCACCGGGTCCAGCCGGTCCTTCTCGTAGATCGGCTGCCGTAGCACGATCGCCCAGCGCCCGTCGCGGCGCTCGAAGAAGTCGTAGAAGCGGCCGGTGCAGACCACGTCGCACAGCACGCCCTCGACCTCGGCCCGCTGGGAGATCATCATCTTGGTCTGGGCGACCGCCCGGGTCCCGGCGACGTCGACCGACGTGCCGCCCAGGAAGTGCAGGATGCTCACCCCGCGGTCCCAGCCGGCCCGGCTGACCGCGATGAACTCCGCGGCTGGGCCCTGGAACCAGGTGGCCATCATCGCGCCGTCGTCATGCCACACGGTGGCGAAGCGCGCCCAGTCTCCGGCGTCGCGCCACACCGCCCAGTTCTCCACGACCTCACGGATGGCACGGCGGTCATCGGCACCGGTGCGGTCCTGATCAGCCACCCGCTGATGCTCGCACGCGCGCTGGACAGGAAGAGCCGGCAGCGTCCAGCGATGATGTCCCTGCGCCCGAAGCGTCGCGGCCGCACCGCTCACCCGGGAGGGACGATGCCCGACTCCGTGTCCCAGTTCGTGCCACAGTCCATGCCCCGTTCCCACCGCGTCGCCGGCGCGCTGATCGGCGCCGCGGTCGGCGACGCGCTCGGCGCCCCCTTCGAGTTCGGCCCGCCCGGGCAGTTCTCCGCCCGATTCCCGACCCCGGCCCGCGGCGTGCGCACCGAGATGTGCGGCGGCGGCGCGCTGCGCTGGGAACCCGGGGAGTTCACCGACGACACCCAGATGGCCCTGCTGCTGGCCGGCTCGCTGGTGGAGCGCGGCGGGCTCGCCGAGGCCGACGCCTTCGCCCGGTTCCAGCGGTGGGCGGAGGCCGAGCCGCCGGACATCGGCAGCCAGACGCGCGCCGTCCTCGGCTCGGGCCTCCCGTGGGACGCCGCCGCGGCCGAGCACTTCTCCCGCTACGGGCACGCGGCCGGCAACGGGTCGCTGACGCGGGCGACGCCCGGGGCGCTGCGCTTCGCCCGCGAGGGCACCGCCGCGACGATGGACGCCGCCCGCCGCCAGTCCGCGCTCACCCACGGCGACCCCGCCGCCGGCGAGGGCTGCGCGGTGTTCCACGAGCTGGTGCGGGTGGCGCTGGACGGCGGTGACCCGCTGGCGGCGGTGCCGGCCACCGTGGCGCTGGTCGCCTCGGCGCACCGCGACCGGTGGTCGACGGTGCTGGCGCCGGACTGGACGCCGGACCGGGCGACCGAGCCCAACGGGGCGGTCTGGCCCACCCTGGGCACGGCGGTGTGGGCGCTGCGACGCGGCCGGGACTTCGCCGAGGTGCTGCGGCTGGTCATCGACCGGGGCGGCGACACCGACACGCTGGCGTCGGTCGCCGGCGGTCTGGCCGGGGCGGTGTACGGGATCGCGGGCATCCCGATGCGCTGGACCTCGGTGGTGCACGGCCGGGTGCCCGGCACGGACGGGCGGCTGTGGCAGCTCGCCGATCTGCACCACCTCGCCGCCGCGCTGGACGGGTCGACGGCGCCGCCGTACGAGGCGCCGGAGACCCGCCGGCTCGAGCCGAGGGAGGTCGCCGACGGGGTTTGGGCGGCGGATCTGGACGGTGCGCGCCACAGTGCGACCGACTTCGCCGTAGTGTCATTGTGCCGGACAGGGACGCGCTTCGAGCACGACGTGCAACGTTTCGCCTACCTGACCGACGACGACGCGAACAGCGAGCTCGACGTCGTCCTGTCCGACGTCCTCGACGACATCGAGGCGCTGCGGGCGGACGGCAGGCGGGTCCTCGTGCACTGCTTCGCCGGGCAGTCCCGTACGGGACTGGTACTGCGTGCCTGGTTACGGCGCAGCCAGGGGCTGTCAGCGACCGAGGCGACCGACACCGTCGGACGCCGCTGGCCGCACCTAGGCCTGTGGAACGAGAGCTTCACCCACGCGCTCGAGCGCGTGCACTGACCGATCGACGAACGGGGCCCACATGGCACTGATCACCTGCCCCACCTGTAGTTCCGAGGACATCAGCGGCAAGCCGCAGCCTGACGGCCGGCTGCTGATCCACTGCGACAGCTGCGGCAACGACTGGCTGCGCGGGGAGACCCGCCGCGACCCGGCCCGTCCCGCCGTCCGGTCCATCGACTCGCTGCAGGCGGAGTTCCCGACCGTGGCCGACGTCCGGCCCGAGGTCCGGGAGCGCGTGATGCTGCTGCAGTCGGAGTTCCAGCTCGACCGGCCCGAGCCCGACCCCGCCGTGGAGGCGTTCCGGGTGCGCTACGCGGAGCTGTTCAGCCAGGATCGGCTGTCGTCGGCGACCCCCGACCAGCTGCACCACTTCGTGAACTCCGACACCGTCGCCAGCGCCGGCAACGTGTCCGGCTTCAACCGGGCGTGGAAGACGCAGGGGCCCGACCGGTCGGCCGACCAGGTGCGGGCGACCATCGAGTACCTGCTGTACGGGCCGGAGAGCCTGCGCCTGGAGGACCGCCTCACCCAACTGGTCGACGGCAAGAAGGGACTGAGCTTCCCCGGCTTCAAGGAGGCGCTGCTCACCAAGGTGCTGTGCGTCGTGGAGCCGGAGCGGTTCCTGCCGATCCTGAAGTACTCGACGGCGGCGGACGGCAAGAAGGAGATCGCCAAGCTGGTCTTCGACCTGGACCTCCCGCCGGCGGAGAAGGTGGCCTGGACGATCGGCCGGCTTATCCTGTGGAGCAACGACCTGCTGCGCTCGCTGGTCGGCAACGACATCCCCGACCTGCAGCGGGCGGCCAGGTTCCTCGCCTGGGCGAAGAGCCAGCCGGCGATGTCGCGGACCTGATCCGCCACGCTGGCTGACCGACGCGGACACGACTGCGGCGACCGACGGGGTTCCGTCGGTCGCCGCAGTCGTGTGCGGGTGGGCTACTCGAAGGCGTGCCGGTCGACGGCGACGACCTCACCGAGCCCGGGCTGCTGCAGGAGCATGCCGGCCACGCTCCACGCCGTGGAGTAGAGCTGGCCGTGCTCGATCTCGAGCCCGACCGGCATCGTCACCTGGAGCGTGGTGCGCTCGTCGTCCTCGTCGATGCGGATCAGCTCACCGACCGTGGCCGGGTCGAAGTCGGCCGGCGGCGGGCCCTCGCCCGCCGGTGCTCCCTCGAGCAGGCTGGAGACGTAGACCGCACCGCTGCGGCCGACGGCGACCCCGGTGACGCCGTCGAGCCCCTCGATCACCCGCACCACGTCACCGTGGTGGTCCAGGGCGTACACCCGGCCGGCTCCCGGCACCTCGCCGCCGAGCGTGCCGACGTAGATCAGCCCGTCCGGCCCCTCGGTGATCTCGGTGGGCACCGAGTCGCATCCGGTGGTGCCGGGGTTGGCGTTCGTGCAGCCCTCGGCCTCGACCGTCGGGGGAACGAAGAAGGTGCTGATCTCGCCGGTGTCGCGGTCGATGGCGAGGACGTCGTTGGCGCCGCCGTCGGCGACCAGTATCCGGTTGCGCTGGGCGAGCACCGAGAACGGGTTGGAGAGGGCGTCGACGGGGGCGCCGTCGACGAACTGGACCTGCCCGTCGGGGTTGTTGTCGAGCTCGTACTGCTCGAGGTCGTACGTCTCGAGGATGTCGCCGTCGGGCTCGGCGACGAGCAGCACCGCTGCCGGGCCCGGAGGCGGGGTCGCCGGACCACCCTCGGACGGCGGGGCGGACGCGCCGACGGCGACGTAGAGCAGTCCGTGGCGGTAGTCGACGCCCTGCACGTTCACGAGCCCGCTGAGCAGCGTGGTCACCTCCCCGGTCTCCGGGTCGATCGAGGAGACCTCGCCGCTGTCGGACTCGGCGACGACGAGCATGCCGTCCTCGTAGTCGCTCAACTGGCGTGGGCCGTCCAGCCCGGTGGCCACGGTGCGGACGGGCGGGCCGTCCTCGTGGTCGTCACCGCCGGCCAGAGCGGTCGTCGGGAACGCCACGACCAGCGCCGCCGCTGCAGCCCAGACGGCTGCCTTCCTGTCAAGTCGCATGGTCGGCTCCTGCAGTCGATGTGCCCCCGAGGACGGCGCGAAGCTAGCGAAGATCATGTCTCCCATCGATGTCGGCGCCCCACCGGTTCGGAAGGCGGCGCGCGTTGCAACCGACCGTGACCTTCGCGTGACCCGGCTCGCGGCAGCTGCCGGTCGCGGCCTCGTCGCCGGCACGGACGGCGATCGTCAGGACGGCGTCCTGGTCAGCCGGAGCCCCAGGTCGTCGATGGCGAAGGCGGGGTGGCTTCGGCGGCGGACGGTGGCTCCGCAGCCACGGGCCGACTCGGCCCAGCCCACGCCGCGGAGGACCTGGTACGGGCCGTGGACCTCCTCGTCGTAGAGGTCCCAGCACCACTCCCGGACGTTGCCGAGCATGTCGTGCAGGCCCCCGGGTCGGGTCCCCGGCCGCCGGCCTCCTCGGCCGGCATCCGGTCCTGGACCACCAGCAGGTCCCGCAGCGGTCCGGCGGCTGGGGGCCGGACGCGCAAGAGCAGCCCGCCGCGCTCGCTGGGACGCCCGCCCGGCAGGCGACGGACACCGACCCGGGGCGAGTCGCCGGCGGAGCTGCCACCGCGTCACGTGTCATCACAGTTGCGTGACCACCCGATCACTGTGCGCACCAACTCGCCTGGATGTGGCAGATGTGCTGCACAACTTTCTTGCCCGCCATCCGGTCGTGCGAACACCGACATCACGGGATCAGCCCAGGTCGGTCACGGCGAGTCGCTTCGAGAGCGAACCATTCCGTCCTCACAGTTGTCGAACGATCACTCTTCGTGTGTGCGCACACGGCTGATCGGTCACTTACCGTCATCACGTCCGCCGGGTTCCCGTCGTCGCCGTCCGAGGTGACAGCCCGCCGGGCACCGCCGAACCGGGTGCCAGCAGCACCACCGAGCTGCGCCCGGACCGGGGACCCACCGCAGTACCGGGGTGAAGCGCGAACGGTCACGAAGGTGCCGTCGCGCCGGGCGAGTTCCCCGCCCGAACCCGTCAGCTAACTCGGTAGGCGGTTGCGGAGAACAAGGAGAAATCGTCGTCCATGACGACCATGCGCACGTCCCCTGCACGTCGTCCCGCCCGCCCCGCCCGTCGCGCAGCAGTCACGCTGCTCGCCGCCGCCGGGATGGTCCTCACCCCCGTGGCCGCCCAGGCGAACACCGGAACCCCCTCCGCCGCACCTGCGGCGACTGCCCAGGCGGCGCCCGCCGCCGCACCCAACCAGGCCGCGCAGACCATCGTCGACGCTGCGCTGGCCCAGCAGGGCAAGGCCTACAAGTGGGCCGGCGCCGGCCCCCACGTCTTCGACTGCTCGGGGCTGACCCAGTTCGCCTACCGCGCGGCGGGCATCGCCCTGCCGCACTCCTCGCGGACCCAGGCCACCATGGGCACCCCCGTGGCCCGTGCCGACCTCCAGCCGGGTGACCTGATCGCCTTCTACAGCCCGGTCGGTCACATCGGCATCTACATCGGCAACGGGCAGATGGTGCACGCGCCGACCAGTGGCGACGTCGTCCGGACCGTGTCCATCGATCACATGCCGGGCTACAACATCGCCCGCCGCCTGGTCTGACGCATCACCCACCCGGCTCGGACGTCCCCACGGGGGCGCCCGGGCCGGGCAGGTGCTCCAGCAACCGGTCGAGGAAGGGCACCTGCCCCTTCACGAGCTTCGCCCGCGCCCCGGCCAGCGCGAACCAGGCCGACCGGTCGATCTCCGGGAACTCCTCCAGCCGCCCCGAGCGCGGCGGCCACTCGATCGTGGCGGTGTCGCTCCGCGACGCGGCCGCGTCGAGGTCGCCCGCCGCCGCCCAGACGGTGAGCAGCTTGGCGCTGGTCACCCGGTGCTGGCCGAGCAGCAGGAACTCCGTCGCCGGGACCGGCGACCCGAGTTCCTCTCGGAACTCCCGGCAGGCGGCCGCGAACGGCTCCTCATCGGGGCCGTGCTCGCCCTTCGGGATCGACCACGCACCGTCGTCCTTGCGCGCCCAGAACGGCCCGCCCATGTGCCCGAGCAGGACCTCGCAGCCTGCGCCCGCGGTCAGCCGGTAGAGCAGGATGCCGGCGCTGGTCCTGGGAGGCATCGGGGCATCATCGGCCAGGCGTCCGGAACGTGCACGTGGGGCCGCCGGCTCGGGCAGGCCGCCGGTCCAGCGTGCACAGTGGCGCGTCGAGCGCGACGGACGCGGCGCCGTACGCGGTCACGTGGTCGGGTGCAGCCCCCAGACCCGGTCCGCCAGTGGTTCGAACGGGAACGTGGTCACCGGGAGCTGGACCCGGTCGCGGTGCGCCAGCGTCGCCACGTCCCGGCCCAGCACCCCGCCGGGCACCGCGCGGCGCGGCACCGACGACACCTCCGACTGCGCCCGCACGTGCTCCTGGATCGACTGTCCCGCCCGGGTCGCGCGTGCGGCCGGCTCATCACGCGTCCCGTCGGGACGTCCCGGATCCTGCCGGGCTGGTGCGCGCGATCCCCGTCAGTCCCCGACGAACGCGGTGACGCCGAAGTGCTGGTCGCCGGCCTCGTCCTCCTGCACCAGCACGGTGTACGCCTGGCCGGCGACGACGGCGGAGCAGGTGCCGCCGTCGCACTCGACGGTCTCCAGCGTCGCGCCCTGCGCGGCCACCGACTCGGCGAAGGCAGCCTCGGTGGCGGCGTTGCGGTCGTCGCGCGCGTCCCGGTAGTAGACGAGCCCGGTGATCGCCAGGGCCGCCACGATGACCGCCACGAGGACCGTGGTCAGCAGCGTGGTGTGGCGGGTGATCCAGCCGGGCTCGCCCTCCTCGGCCGGCACGGGGCCGGCCGGGTCGCCGTCGGTGCCGGGCTGTCCGGCGGAGGCGCCGGGCTGGGAGGTGATCAGCTCCGGCTCGCTCGTCGTCGTCCCGGGGGTGGCCGCTGCGGGGCCGGCGGGGGTGGGGACGGTGCTGTCGGTGCTCATCTGGTGCGTGCCTCGTTCTGTTCGGAGTCGGGAACGGCGCACCCAGCGGAGTGCGGCCGACCCACGACAGTGCCACAGCGCCCGGCCCGGACGGCGATCGTCCGCGGCAGGCCGCGCCGGTGCGCGCCAGTCGGCCCCGGTCAGAGGTGGGGTACGCACGTCCCCACGCCGAGCCGGGCCAGCCCGGCGAGGTCGCCGGACGCGAAGTCGACCGCGTTCCGCGTCTCCGGGTACATCAGCTGGTCAGGGTCCGCCACGTGATCGAGTCCGACGAGGTGGCCCAACTCGTGGAGGACGACGGCCCGGGCGAACGCGCCGCCGTCCGGCTCGGCGAGGAAGCCGGCGAACGCCGCGGCGTCCAGGTCGACGACCCCGCTGACGAACACCTTCGGCTCGCCGCTGATGGTCACCGCCGCGCTGCCCGCCTCCCCGACGGTGTCGGAGAGGAACTCGGCGTTCTCCGCCTCGGTCTGCCAGGTGATGAGCACCGGCGCCCACCGGTCGCCGTAGCGATCGGGCTGGTACAGCGGCCGGGACCCGGTCGAGGCCTCGTCCGTGGGGCCGTCGAAGACGAACTGCAGGCCGGTGACCTCGGAGACCCTCGCCACTGCGTCCCGGATGACCTGGCTGCCGCCGTCGGGGGCATTGTCCGGCCGGACGACGTAGTGGATCGGTCGGCAGGGGTCGTAGCTGACCGGGGTCACGCCGTCGTCCTGCAGGGCGACGAACTCGTGGACGCCACCACCCGGCGGCGCGGGCGCCGGCGTGCCGAGCGGCTCGTCCGCCGCCTCGATCCCCGGGGTCGGGTACGTGGCCGCCTGCGACACCGCCGGCGGCCCGTCCGTCGGTGTCCGCGGGCCGGCCAGATGGGCGGCGCCGATGCTGAGACCGATCACCAGGGCCACCGACAGCATCCCGCGGAGACCCGACGGCCAGCGGTGGGACCGCCGCGCAGCGGGCTCCCACTCGCGCCAGGGCGCCGGTGGGACGGGACGCCCGGACGCCTCGTCGAGCACCCGCGGCGGAACCTGGCCGGAGCACGATGCGGGCAGGCGGAGGCCCGGGTCGTCCTGCTGGTGCACCGCGCTCCCGTCGACGTCCCCCCTGTGGGTCTCGATCGTCGGGGCGCCCGGGCCGACACCCAAGGCCCTGGACGGTCAGCTCACCCCTTGGAGTCCGCCGGCGGTCAGCCGACGGTGACGCTGCCCGATCGGTTGGGGACCAGCTCGATCCACGTGTTGCCGGCTGCGAGCCGGACCTGGTTGCCGTCCGGACCGGTGAGGAACAACCGGTCGCCGACGCCGTCCTTGGTCCACCGGCCGGTCAGCGTCCTGCCGGCCGTCGCGATCAGCGCCTCCCCGGAGCCGACCATCACGGTCTCCGGGACGGGGTTGCCGGCCGCGTCCTTGGCTGCAGTGGCGACGACGTCCACCCGCAGGACGACGACGTTCGTCGCGCGCAACGGCGTGCCGTCGGCCTCGACCGCCGGCTTGGTGCCCTCGGCGCGCACCCAGCGGCCGTCGGGCTGGCTCCAGGTCCACACCGGGCGGCTGGACGGCGACAGGGACAACTGCAGGGTGGCCGCCGGCGTGCCGGCGGTGACCGCGGTCGGCTCCTTGCCGACCTCGGCGTAGTCGAACTGGGGTGCCGGCGGGGCCGCGTGCGCGGGGTCGGCCTGCGCCAGCAGGGCGTTCGGGTCGGCGTAGGTGTTGTGCGGGGCCGACCGGCTGCTGATCCGGTGGTAGCCATCGGCGCCGGCGCCCTGGCTGACCACCTGGAGCCCGGCGGCCGCCACGGCGTCGACGTACGGCTTCTGGCCGCCGGAGAAGGCGAAGAGGCCCTTCAGCGGTGCGGCGATCGCGGGGTCCATCGGGCGGATCGACCGCACCGGCCCGATCTCCGGTGGGACGGTCGAGTGGTAGACGGCGACGTAGCGGGTGATGCCGCCCTCGACGACCTCCTCCCAGACGACGTCGGCGGCGTTGAGGCCGGTCTGCGGCCGGGCGTCGACCGAGTTCTCGATCTTCACCGCCAGCGCCGGGTGGGGCGGGACCGCGCCGCTCTCCAACCCGGTCAGCGGCCACAGCTCCGGCGGCGGCGGAGGCGGCGGGGTGCTGGAAGTGGCCGGGGCGCTCGAGGCGGCCGGGGCCGGCGCCTCGGAGCCGCAGCCGGCCAGGCTGCCCAGCAGGACGCCGGCCGTGAGCACCGCACCGAGACGGCGGCGGGTCTGCTGGGGGTGGTCCACGGGGCGCGCTCCTGCGTGAGGGGGGTCGTGCGGCGCCGCCGACGGCGGACCTCGCCCGAACGTAGATCCGCACCCGCCCCGGACCGTTCCGCCGCACCGGCCCGCCCGCCGGCCCTGGTCACGCCCGTCCCACGGGTCCTCCGCCGCCCCATCCGAGTGCAGCCGGTGAGCAGTCGGCGCCCCACCGGCAACGGGGGCGCTGCTCCGGGTGTCGAGGGCACCGGACGCCGGGATCCGTTGTCCCGGCTGCTCTACGGGTCACACGGAGCGGATGACTGCCGATATGTACCAGTGACGTTCCGAAACCACGGGGAGTGCAACCATGAGCAACGCAACCGAGCAGCCTGTCGCGCCCGAGGGCTACAAGCTCAAGAAGAAGAAGCCGATCTACAAGCGCGTCTGGTTCTGGCTGCTGGCCATCATCGTGCTGGTCATCGTGATCGCCAGCGCGAGCAGCGGGGGCGGGGACGACGCCGCCACGGTGACCGGCGACGGCGCCGAGGGCGGCACCGAAGCGCCCGCCGGCCCCGCCTTCCAGGGCCAGCAGGAGGGCGACGTCAGTGCCGAGCCCGGCCAGACGATCACCATCGACGACGTCGCCATCACGGCGTCCCCGCTGACGGACGGCGACGCCGCGTTCGGCGCCACCCTCTGCTCCACGGTCACCATCGCCAACGGCGGCGACGACGCGGCGTCCTTCAACGGCGGGTTCGACTGGAACCTCCAGGACCCGGCCGGCGCCAGCCGATCGACGACGCTCGGCGGCAGCGACACGCTGCTCAACTCCGGCGAACTGGCGCCCGGCGGCACGGTGACCGGCGATGTCTGCTTCGACAACCCGACCGCCGCTCCGGGCACCTACGCGGTGATCTACGCGCCCACCTTCTCCTTCTCCGACGACCGCGCGGTGTGGGTCGACAACCGCTGACCTGGCACCTCAGCACGATCCGACGGAGCCCCCAGCCCCGAGCTGGGGGCTCCGTCGCGTCGGCCGGGCGCCGCCGACGGCGGGGAGGCGGCGGGCGAAGACCCGCGGCCGGGAGAAGACGCCGCCCGGCGGGTCGAGGACTGCGGGCCGTCGTCGCCGGGTGCAGGCGGTGGCGAGCCGGTCGACGTCCAGCGCGGCGAACGGCTTGCTGAGCGAGGCGATCCGGAACAGCGCGTCCAGCCCGCGGGACGCTGTCGCCGACGGCCGGCCGCCCGCCCGGTGGACTCATCGGTGCGGCAGACCCGCCCCACCCGTCACGGCACCGGCCGGAGGTCCCAGCTCTGTCGGCTCCGCCCGGTACACAGGAGGCATGGGCAGCAGCACGGACCTCCAGCTCGACCCGGCCGACGTGTCGCTGCCGGCCATCCGGGTGTCCGTCGACGTCACCTCCGTGCCGGTGCTGAGCTACGCCCTGGCCCACAACGGCATCCCGGTGGTCTCGCAGCTCACGCTCACCGGCACCGGCACGCTCCGGAACGCCAGCGTGCACGTCGGCGTCCGGGACAGCCGAGGCCCGATCGGTGCGTCCGTCGAGCTGCTGGCCGACGTCGACCCCGGCCGCACCACCGTGCTCACCGACGTCGGGCTGCGCCTCGACCCGGCCGCGATGCTGCAGGTCGAGGAACGCCGTCCCGGCTGGCTCACCGTCTCCGTCGAGCAGGACGGCGCCGTCCTGGGCTCGGCCCGGGTCCCCGTCGTCGTGCTCGCCGCCGCACAGTGGCTGGCCACTCCCCTGTCCCTGGCGATGGAGATGCTCGCCGCGCACGTGCTCCCCAACCACCCGGCGGTCCCCGCGCTGGTCGGTGAGGCGGCCGAGCTGCTGGAGACCGCGACCGGCAGCCCCTCCATGGAGGGCTACCAGTCCGGCCCCGAGCGGGTCGACGCGATCGTCGCCGCCGTGTGCGCGGCGGTGCAGCGGCGCGACGTCCGGTACAGCGAGCCGCCGGCCAGCTGGGCCGACGTCGGCCAGAAGGTCCGCACCCCCGGCGAGGTGCTCGACGGCCGGGTGGGCACCTGCCTGGACCTGGTCGTCGTCCTCGCCGCCGTGCTGGAGCAGACCGGCATCCGGCCACAGCTGTGGATGGTCGAGGGGCACGCCTTCCTCGGGTACTGGCGCGAGGAGATGTCCGCGCAGAGCGCCGCCACCACCGACGTCGCCAGCCTGGTCAACCTCATCGACCTCGGGCTGGTCGGGCTGGTCGAGACGACGCTGCTCACCGCCCGCGCCGAGCCCACGCCCTTCGACCAGCTGCACCGGCCGCCCTACGCCACCTGGCTCACCGGCGAGCTCGACCGGGTCATCGGCGTCACCGACGTGCACCGCGCCCGCCGCGACGGCGTGATCCCGCTGCCCGCCCGGGTCCGTGCGGACGACGGCAGCGTCACGGTCGTGGAGTACCGGCCGGCGGTGCACAGCGCCCCGGTCCGCACGAGGGACGCCGCGAGTCCTGCGCCCGGCGCGCCCCGCGAGACCGCGCCGCCGCGGATCGCCCAGTGGAAGAACGCGCTGCTCGACCTCAGCCTGCGCAACCGGCTGATCAACTACACGCCCCGCTCCGGGCTGGCGCTCACCGTCCCCGACGCACACCTGGCCGACCTGGAGAACATGGTCACCGCCGGGACGACGCTGACCCTGCTGCCCAGCGACCAGCTCGCCGCGGTCCAGCGTGAACGGGGGCTGCGCTCGGCCCGCGAGCTGCCGCAGGACCAGCTCGCCACCCTGCTGCTCGACCGGCGCGGCCTGTACGTCGACGTCCCCGAGGCCTCCTACGTGCCCCGCATGCGGGCGCTGGCCTACAAGGCCAAGACCGTCGTCGAGGAGACCGGCGCCAACAACCTGCACCTCGCGCTGGGCAGCCTGGCCTGGGAGCTCGACGGCCGGCAGCTGCGCTCGCCGCTGGTGCTGCTGCCCGTCGTCCTCAAGCCGGCCTCGCGCAACGGCGCCTACCGGCTCAGCCTCGACGAGTCGGGCACCAGCACGCCCAACTACTGCCTGCTGGAGAAGCTGCGGCAGCTGCACGGCCTGACCGTGCCGGGGTTGGCCGAGCCGGCCCTGGACGGCGCGGGCATCGACCTGGACGCCGCGCTGCAGGCCATGCGCCTGGCGGTGGCCGCGCGCGGGCTGCCCTACCGGGTCGAGCCCACCGCCGACCTCGCGATCCTCGCCTTCGCCAAGTTCCGGCTGTGGAAGGACCTGGACGAGCACTGGGCCGAGCTGACCGAGAACCCGCTGGTCGCGCACCTGACGTACGCCCCCACCGAGCCGTTCCCCGACCCGGTGGTCGCGCCGGCTCTCCCGGACCTCGACGAGCTGGCCGCCTCGGTGCCGGTGTCCGCGGACGCCTCGCAGCTGCAGGCCGTCGCCGCGGCCACCGCCGGTCAGACGTTCGTGCTCGAGGGCCCGCCCGGCACCGGCAAGTCGCAGACCATCACCAACCTGCTCACCCGCGCGGTCGCCGACGGCCGCCGGGTGCTGTTCGTCGCCGAGAAGCGCGCCGCCCTCGACGTCGTCGCCCGCCGGCTCGAGGCCGTCGGGATGGG
>JAOPWO010000468.1 GCA_025965635.1 Modestobacter sp.
GTGATCGTGGCGAGGGTCTGGTTCTCGTCCTTGATCTGCACCTTCTCCTTGGCCTCGATGGCCTGGTGCATGCCCTCGTTGTAGCGGCGCCCCGCCAGCACGCGGCCGGTGAACTCGTCGACGATGAGCACCTCGCCGTTGCTGACGATGTACTGCTGGTCCTTGTGGAAGAGCTCCTTGGCCTTGAGCGCGTGGTTCAGGTAGCCGATCAGCGGGGTGTTGACCGCCTCGTAGAGGTTGTCGATGCCGAGCTGGTCCTCGACGTACTCGACGCCCTCCTCGGTGATCGCCACGGTCCGCTTGGACTCTTCGACCTCGTAGTGCCGGTCGCGCTTGAGCAGCGGGGCGATGCGGGCGAACTCGCCGTACCAGCGGGCGCTCGTCTCGGCGGGACCACTGATGATCAGCGGGGTGCGGGCTTCGTCGATGAGGATCGAGTCGACCTCGTCGACGATGGCGAAGGCGTGTCCACGCTGCACCAGGTCGGCCTTGCTCCAGGCCATGTTGTCGCGCAGGTAGTCGAAGCCGAACTCGTTGTTCGTCCCGTGCGTGATGTCGCAGGCGTACTGCTCACGCCGCTCGGCCGGCTTCTGCCCGGAGAGGATGGTGCCCACCGACAACCCGAGGGTGCGGTGCACCCGGCCCATCCACTCGGCGTCGCGCCGGGCGAGGTAGTCGTTGGTGGTGACCACGTGCACGCCGTTGCCGGACAGCGCGTTGAGGTAGGCCGGCAGCACCCCGGTCAGGGTCTTGCCCTCACCGGTCTTCATCTCGGCGATGTTGCCCAGGTGCAGCGCGGCGCCGCCCATCAGCTGGACGCGGTAGTGCCGCTGGCCCAGCGTGCGGGTGGCCGCCTCCCGAACGACGGCGAACGCCTCGGGCAGCAGCCGGTCCAGGGTCTCCCCGCCGGCGTACCGCTCCTTGAACTCGTCGGTCTTCGCGCGCAGCTCGGCATCGGTCAGATCGGTGACATCGGGCTCGAGGGACTCCACCGCATCGGCGATCTTCGACAGCCTTCGAACGATCTTGCCCTCGCCGGCACGCAGGATCTTGTTGAACACCACGTCCCCAGCGTAGGCGGCGGAGCTGGCGACGGTCCCCACCCGACCGGCCGGGTGAGGCGGGCGGGGCGGGTGGGACACGTACCGTGCGCGGGGTGCCCAGGGACCTGACCGACCTCGGCGCCGGTGCGCTCACCTTCCTGACCGAGCGCCACCTGGCGACGCTGACCACGCTCCGTGCCGACGGCAGCCCCCACGTGGTCCCGGTCGGGGTGACCTACGACCCGGCCACCCGCATCGCCCGGGTGATCACCTCGGGCGGCTCGCAGAAGGCCCGGCACGTGCGTGCCGGGCAGCAGCAGGTCGCGGTGTGCCAGGTCGACGGCCGCCGCTGGCTGACCCTGGAGGGGACGGCGGTCGTCCGGGACGACGCCGACGCGGTGGCCGACGCGGTGGCCCGCTACGCCGTCCGCTACCGCCCCCCGCGGGAGAACCCGGCCCGCGTGGTGATCGAGATATCGGTGGACCGGGTCCTCGGCAACGCCTGAGGATGGACCGGTGACCGGGCGGCTGGTGCTGCGCCCGTACCGCCCGGCGACGCCGAGTCGGTGTCCGCCGCCTGCCAGGACCCGGAGAGGCTGCGCTGGCTGCCGCCGCTCCCGCAGCCCTGCACGCGGGCCGACGGGCAGCGGGTGGGGGCGACGGGGGTGCGCACGCGGTCGTCGGCGTCGACGACCTCGCCTCCCAGGTGGTGGCCCCGCGGGCGGGCTTCGTCCGTGAGGGCGTGGTCCGGGCCGGCCTGGTCCGGGGGGCAGCTGGGCCGACGGGGTGCCGTTCTCCCGGTGGCCCGGCGACTGACCCGCACCCGACAGCGGGCCGCCTCCCCCCGGGAGACGGCCCGCCGGTCCGGCGCCCCGGTGCAGGGGGTTCCTTCTCGGGTCAGACGGTCGCGGCCTGGCGCGCGCCGCTCGGGGCAGCCCCGTTGGCGCTGGTGACCGGGGTGCCGAGCCGGATGAGGCCGTAGTCGTAGGCGTGCCGCCGGTACACCACCGATGGCTGGCCGGTGTCGGCGCAGGCGAAGAGGAAGAAGTCGTGACCGACGAGTTCCATCTCGTGCAGCGCCTGATCGACGGTCATCGGGATCGCCGCGTGCACCTTCTCCCGGACGATCCGCCCGGGGAGGTGCTCGTCGAGATCGGTGACGTGGGGACCGTCAGCGAGCGCGCGTTCGCGCGCGACGGCCTCCAGGGCGGGGAGTGATCCGGCAGGCGCCGCGTCCAGGCGCACGCTGGCCGGGGTCCTCCGGCCGTGGTGCACCCGCCGGCGGTCGTTGGCCCGCCGGAGCCTGTTCTCCAACTTGGAGGAAGCCAGTTCCAGCGCCGCGTAGAAGTCCGGGGCACCGGCCTCCGCCCGCGCCACCGGCCCCTTGCCGCGCAGCGTGATCTCCACCCGCTGGCAGTGGTCGGACTGGCGTGGGTTCTTCTCGTGCAGCAGTTCGACGTCGATGCGGATCAACTTGCCGTCGAAGCGTTCGAGCTGGCCGACCTTGTCCTCGACGTGTTGGCGGAAGTGCTCCGGAACTTCGACGTTACGACCACGGACCACGATCTCCATGGGACCTCCCGGTTGAGCGGGTTGTGATCAGACCGACGCTAGTCCCCCGAACGCACACCCGACACTCGGGCCCCTCACGGAACGACAACGGCTCAGTTGCGGACGGTGAAGATCGGCAGCCCCTCCGGACGCTGCGTGCGCACCGTGCGGCGCGGGGTCGCGGCGACGACCGCGGCCAGCACCGGCCGGGTCGCCGGCGGCTGGGGAGCACCTCCTGGAGCGGCTGCGCCGAGCAGGTCGGACAGCGCCCGGGCCGCCTCGGCGAGCGTCGCACCGCTGGTCACGACGTCGTCCACCAGCACCAGCGTCCCGGCCGGGAGCCGACCACGACCGAGCGGCCGGGGACCCAGCCGTCCGGCGAGGTTGCGCCGGCGTTCCTCCGCGCCCAGC
>JAOPWO010000484.1 GCA_025965635.1 Modestobacter sp.
GTAGCCGGTCACGCCGGCGCCGGCGGCCAGCGCGGCCACCCGCAGCCGGTCCTGGGCCGGGGCGCGCCAGACGTGGCAGACGGCGAGGGCGAGGGCGTCGGCGGCGTCGGCCGGTTTCGGCGGGGAGGTGAGCCCCAGCACCCGGGTGACCATGAGGGTGACCTGCTCCTTGTCCGCACGGCCGCTGCCGGAGATCGCGGCCTTGACCTCGCTGGGGGTGTGCCACGCGACCGGCAGACCGGCCTGCGCGGCGGCGAGCGCGGCGACTCCGGCGGCCTGCGCGGTGCCCGTCGCCGTCCCCTTGTTGTTCTGGGTGAAGACCCGCTCGATCGCCACTGCGACCGGACGGTGCTCACGCAGCAGCGCCGTCACCGCAGTGTGCACCTCGAGCAGTCGCAGCTCGAGGGCGAGGTCGGGTGACGTGCGGACGACGCCCACCCCGAGCGCGGTCGGCCGCGAACCCGGCCGCCCCTCGACGACGCCCCACCCGCACCGGGTGAGGCCGGGGTCGATGCCGAGCACCCGCATGGACCCTCCTCGTCAGACGAACACGTGTTCGACGAGAACGCTAACCGAGGGCGGCGGGCCAGGAGCGGAGCGACGCGCCGGCCCCGTCCAGAGGCGAACCCGGGCTTGCGGGAGTGCGGCGGACGGGGTCCTCCGGCTAGGCGTCGATCCGCTCCATGACCTCGTCGGACACGTCGTAGTTCGCGTACACGTTCTGCACGTCGTCGAGGTCCTCCAGGGCGTCGATGAGCCGGAAGACCCTGCCCGCGCCGTCGGCGTCCAACTCCACCTGCACGCTGGGCAGGAAGCCCATGTCGGCCGAGTCGTAGTCGATGCCGGCGTCCTGCAGGGCGGTGCGGACCGCGACCAGGTCGCCGGGCTCGCAGACGACCTCGAAGGTGTCGCCCAGGTCGCGGACCTCCTCCGCGCCGGCCTCCAGCACGGCCATCAGCACGTCGTCCTCGGTGGTGCCGGCGGCGGGGACCACGACGACGCCCTTGCGGGAGAACAGGTAGGACACCGAGCCGGGGTCGGCCATGTTGCCGCCGTTGCGGCTCATCGCGGTGCGCACCTCCATCGCCGACCGGTTCTTGTTGTCGGTGAGGCACTCGATGAGCACCGCCACACCGCCGGGGCCGTAGCCCTCGTAGGTGATGCCCTGGTAGTCGACGCCGCCGGCCTCGAGGCCACCTCCGCGCTTGACCGCCCGGTCGATGTTGTCGTTGGGCACCGAGCTCTTCTTCGCCTTCTGGACGGCGTCGTAGAGGGTCGGGTTGCCGGACAGGTCAGCGCCGCCGGTGCGGGCGGCCACCTCGATGTTCTTGATCAGCTTGGCGAAGAGCTTGCCCCGCTTGGCGTCGATCCCGGCCTTCTTGTGCTTGGTCGTGGCCCACTTGGAATGGCCGCTCACGGTCTGCCTCCTCGGTCACCGGGGCCGTGGTCGGCACCCTCTGCGTCGTCGTCCCGGGCGGCTCGAACCAGGTCCACGAACAGCGCGTGGACCCGGGTGTCCCCGGTGAGTTCGGGGTGGAAACTGGTGGCGACCAGCCGGCCCTGCCGGACGGCGACGATCCTACCGTCGGCCGGACCGCCCACGACCCGGCCGAGGACCTCGACGCCGGAGCCTGCCTGCTCCACCCACGGGGCGCGGATGAACACCGCGTGCAGGGGCCCACCCGGCACGCCGGCCAGCTCCACCACCGACTCGAAGGAGTCGACCTGCCGGCCGAAGGCGTTGCGGCGGACGGTGACGTCCAGGCCGCCGATGGTCTGCTGGTCGGCCGGTGCGTCCAGGATGCGGTCGGCCAGCATGATCATCCCGGCGCACGAGCCGTAGGCGGGGAGGCCGCCGCGCAGGGCCGTCCGGAGCGGCTCCAGCAGCCCGAACCGGTGGGCCAGCTTGACCATGGTCGTCGACTCCCCGCCGGGGACGACGAGACCGTCGACGGCGCCGAGCTCCGCCGGGCGGCGCACCGTCACCGGCTCGGCGCCCAGCGTGGCCAGCACGGCCAGGTGCTCCCGGACGTCGCCCTGCAGCGCGAGCACGCCGATGACCGGTGCCGAGCCGCGCCGGGAGGGCCGGGCAACGGGGAGGGCCGCGGTGGTCACCAGCCGCGGGTGGCGTACCGCTCGCTGTCGGGCAGCGTGCTCACGTTGATCCCGACCATCGGCTCACCCAGGCCGCGCGAGACCTTGGCGACCACGTCGGCGTCGTCGTGGAAGGTGGTGGCCTGGACGATCGCCGCGGCGCGGAGTGCCGGGTCGCCGGACTTGAAGATGCCCGAGCCGACGAAGACGCCCTCGGCCCCCAGCTGCATCATCATCGCGGCGTCGGCCGGGGTGGCGATGCCGCCGGCGGTGAAGAGCACGACCGGGAGCTTGCCGAGGGCGGCGACCTCGCGGACCAGTTCGACCGGCGCCCGCAGCTCCTTGGCGGCGACGAACAGCTCGGTCTCGTCCAGCGTGGCCAGGGCGCGGATGCCGGCCCGGATGCTGCGCATGTGGCGGGTCGCCTCGACCACGTTGCCGGTACCGGCCTCACCCTTGGAGCGGATCATCGCCGCGCCCTCGGAGATCCGTCGCAGCGCCTCGCCCAGGTCGGTGGCGCCGCACACGAACGGCACGGTGAAACCGCTCTTCGCGATGTGGTGTGCCTCGTCGGCCGGGGTGAGCACCTCGGACTCGTCGATGTAGTCGACGCCCAGGGCCTGCAGCACCTGCGCCTCGACGAAATGACCGATGCGGGCCTTGGCCATCACCGGGATCGTGACCGCGGCGATGATGCCCTCGATCATGTCGGGGTCGCTCATCCGGGCGATCCCACCCTGGGCCCGGATGTCGGCGGGCACCCGTTCGAGGGCCATGACGGCCACCGCGCCGGCATCCTCGGCGATCTTCGCCTGCTCGGGGGTGACGACGTCCATGATGACGCCGCCCTTGAGCTGCTCGGCCATGCCGCGCTTCACCCGGTCGGTGCCGGTGCTCGGAGTGGCGCTGGACTGCTCGGACTGCTGGGACTGCTGAGCCACGGGGTGCTGCCTCACGGGTCGCGGGGGCGGGACAGCCCATCCTACGGCCGGTCAGCCCCTCGTCCCGCTGCCGCCGGCCGCGGAGCTGGTGATCACGGCGTCCTGCCCGTCGTCGATGTCGAAGTAGCGGGGCAGCGGGCGCCGGCCGTGCAGCTTGAACACCCGGGACAGCCGCTGGGCGCGCAGCGACCGGGTGTCGCGGACGGCGTCGTTGTAGAACCGGCGGGCCAGGCCGACCCGGACGTCGGCGTCGGCGGCCTCGGGCAGCTGCACCTCGACCGGGATCCGGCGCAGCAGCCGGCCCAGCATGTTCTCCGCGGCCTCCCGGTCCCCGGCCGCCGGGGACCGCGCGCCCGCGGCCGCGGCGGCGAGCTCGGC
>JAOPWO010000486.1 GCA_025965635.1 Modestobacter sp.
GCCGAGGTGGCCGAGGCGCTCGGAGGCCACGCCGGGGAGGTGCGGACGGTCCCCGGCGACCACGCCCTGTCCCGTGACGTGGCTGCCGTCGCCGCTGCAGCCCTCGACTGGCTGCAGCGCCTCTGGACGTAGTGCCAGGAGCGAGGCTTCCTCGCTCCTGGCACTCCGCTCAGCGGTTACGGCGGCGCAGCACCACGAGGATGAGCAGCAGGACCGCCAGCACGCCACCGGCCGGCGCGGCGTAGCGGGCCAGAGCCGCGCCGCCGGCGACGTCGAGCAGGTCGATCGCCTCGGGCTCGGCGGGCACCGCTCGCGGGGTGGTGCGGGCCGGACCGCCGGACGCGGGCTTGCTCGGCGGCGCGGTGGTGCCCGACGGCGGCTTGCTCGGCGCCTTCTTCGCGGCGCTGATCGGCGTCGGCTCGGTGGGGGACGCGTCCTCGACCGTGCCGGTGCCGGTGAACGGCGCGGTACCGGACTTCGTCGGCGGCACAGTGGGTGACGGGACCGCGGCCTGGGGGGTGGCCGACGTCGACGGGGTCACCGCGCCGGTACCGGCGGTGGTGGCTGCGGCGGCGGAGTCCGCGGCCGAGGCCGCGGTCTTCCTGGTGGCCGCTGCAGCCTTCTTCGCGGCGGTGGTGTCGCTCCCGCCGCCCTGGACGGACGCGGCGACCTCCTCGACGGCGCCGGCCGCGGTGGCTGCGGCGGAGGCGGTGGACGAACTCGCGGTGCCGGCCCCCGTGGGCTCCTGGGTGCCGGTGCCCGCCACGACGGCCGGGTCGATCCCGAGGTCGCCGCTGGCCAGCTGGGCGGACAGCTTGTCGGCGAACTGGCCGAGCAGCTTGTTGCCGACGTCGGTCATGACGCCGCGGCCGAACTGGGCCGGCCGGCCGGTGATGTTCAGGTCGGTGAGGACGTCGACCCGGGTCACGTCGCCCTCGCTGGCGAGCTTGGCGGTGACGATGGCCGCGGCCGTGCCGTTGCCGCGCTGGTCCTTGCCGCGGGCGTCGATCTTGGCCTGGTGGGTCGTCTCGTCGCGCTCGATGAACGAGCCCTTGCCCTGGTAGGTGAGGTTGATCGGCCCGAGCTTGACCTTCACCCGGCCGGTGAAGTCGTCGCCCTCCACCGAGTCGAGGATCGCGCCCGGCATGCACGGGGCGATCCGGTCGATGTCCATCAGCACCCGCCATGCCTCGTCGATGGGCAGGGGGACGGTGAACGAGTTTTCCAGCTGCACTGCAGGACCTCCGAGGATGTGCGGCTCCCGCGCCTCCCGGGCCAGGAGACCGACGGCGGAGCCGGGGACGTGCGGTGTTCGGGGCAGGAGGCGACGCTACCGCGCGGTCGGATCGCCCACTCCCATCCGACCATGGGGCGGAAAGCCCCCGCGCGCGGGGGCGCCGGGCCGGCCCTCCGTCAGAGGAGGACCGGCCCTCGTGCTACAGGCCGGCGGCTGCGGACAGCGCCCGCTTGGTCAGCACCTGGGCCAGGTGCTGCCGGTAGTCGGCCTGCGCGTTCAGGTCGCTGCTGGGCGAAGTGCCGTCCGCGGCCATCGCGGCGGCCGCGGTGACCGCCTCCAGGCTCAGGTCGGCACCGACCAGCGCCGCCTCCGTGGCAGCGGCCCGCAGCGGGGTGGCACCCATGTTGGTCAGCCCGATCCGCGCCTCGGCGATCCGGCCGCCCTCCCGGCGGACCGCCGCGGCGACCGCCACGATCGACCACGCCTGGGCCACCCGGGTGAACTTCTCGTACCGGACCCCCCAGCCCGCCGCCTCGGCGAGCTTGGGCACCCGGATCTCGACCAGCAGCTCCCCCTCCTCCAGCGCGGTGGTGAGGTAGTCGACGAAGAACTCCGCCGCCGGCACCGTCCGCCGTCCGGAGGGACCGACGAGGACGAACTCCGCGTCCAGCGCGAGCGCCACCGCCGGCAGGTCCCCGGCCGGGTCGGCGTGCGCCAGCGCGCCGCCGAAGGTGCCGCGGTGACGCACCTGCCGGTCGGCCACCGTCTCCGTCGCCTGGACGACGAGCTGCCCGTACTGGGCGAGCAGCGGGTCGGCGAGGACGTCGGAGTGCGTGGTCATCGCACCGATGACCAGCACGTCACCCTCCTCCCGCACGCCGCGCAGCTCGCGAACCCGGGTGAGGTCGACGACGGTCTCCGGCGCGGCCAGCCGCAGCCGCATGACCGGGATCAGCGACTGCCCTCCGGCCAGCACCTTCACGTCCTCACCGCCACCGGCGATGGCCTGCAGCGCCTCGTCGACGGTGGTGGGCCGGGCGTACGCGAACGCTGCGGGGATCACTTGTCTCCTCCCAGGGACGAGGCCTCGGTGGACACGCCGCTGGAGGTCTCGGTCGAGGCCCCGCCGTAGGCGTTGGTACCGGCGGTGGCGCGGTCGCCGCCGTCGCCACCCCCGTGGATGGCCCGCCAGACCCGTTCCGGGGTGAGCGGCATCCGGATGTCGCTCACCCCGAGGTGCCGGACGGCGTCCAGCGCGGCGTTGACGACCGCCGGCGTGCTGGCGATGCAGCCGGCCTCCCCGACGCCCTTGGCCCCCATCGGGTTGCTGGTGGCCGGGTGCACGGTGTTGCCGGTGTCGAAGTGCGGCAGGTCGGCTGCCGAGGGCAGCAGGTAGTCGACGAACGTGCCGGTGGTCAGGTTGCCGTCGGCGTCGTAGATCGCCTCCTCGTAGAGGGCCTGGGAGATGCCCTGGGCCAGGCCGCCGTGCATCTGGCCCTCGACGATCATCGGGTTCACGATCGTGCCGACGTCGTCGACCGAGGCGTACTTCCGGATCTTCACGAAACCGGTCTCGGTGTCGACCTCCATGGCGCTGATGTGCGTGCCGTGGGGGAAGGAGAAGTTCACCGGGTCGAACGTCGCCTCGGCGTCGATCGTGGGCTCGATGCCCTCCGGGTAGTCGTGCGCGGCGAAGATGGCCAGCGCCACCTCCTGGATGCCGACGCCGGCGCCCGGCGTCCCCTTGACGGAGAACTTGCCGCCGGTGAACTCCAGGTCGTCCTCGCTGGCCTCGAGCAGGTGGGCGGCGATCCTCCGGGCCTTGGCGACGACCTTCTCCGCGGCCTTCACCACCGCTGTGCCACCGACGACCAGCGACCGGGAGCCGTAGGTGTCCAGGCCGCGCGAGGAGATCGCGGTGTCGCCGTGCAGCACCTCGACGTCCTCGAACGGCACGCCGAGCTCGTCGGCGACGATCTGGCTCCACGCCGTCTCGTGGCCCTGGCCGTGCGGGGTCGAGCCGGTGACCACCTCGACCTTGCCGGTCGGCAGCATCCGGATCGAGGCCTGCTCCCAGCCACCGGCGCCGAAGGCCAGCGAGCCCAGCACCCGGGAGGGGGCCAGGCCACACATCTCGGTGAAGGTGGAGAACCAGATGCCCAGCTGCACGGGGTCGTTCGACTCACGACGCCGCTGCTGCTCGGCGCGCAGCTCGTCGTAGCCGAGCAGCTGCAGCGCCTGGTCGGTGGCCTTGCCGTAGTCACCGCTGTCGTACTGGAGCCCGGCCACCGTGGTGAACGGGAACTCCTCGGCGTTGATCCAGTTCTTGCGGCGCAGCTCGAGCGGGTCCATGCCCAGTTCGACGGCGAGCTCGTCCATGATCCGCTCGATGGCGAAGGTCGCCTCCGGCCGGCCGGCGCCTCGGTAGGCGTCGGTGGGGACCTTGTTGGTGAACACCCCGTCGCACTCGAACCGGTAGGCCGGGATCTTGTAGATGCCCGGGAACATGAACGCGCCCAGCGCCGGGACGCCGGGGGTGATCAGCCGCAGGTAGGCGCCCATGTCGGCGAGCAGCCGCACGCGCAGCCCCTTGACGTTGCCCTCGCGGTCGGCGGCGATGTCGATGAACTGCACCTGGTCACGGCCGTGGTGCGCCGTCATCAGCGACTCGCTGCGGGTCTCGGTCCACTTCACCGGCTTGCCGAGCCGGCGGGCGACCAGCAGGCAGAGGATCTCCTCCGGGTTGACCTGCAGCTTGCCACCGAAGCCGCCGCCCACGTCGGGCGCGATGACCCGGAGCTTGTGCTCGGGGATGCCGGTGACCATCGCGGCCATCACCCGCAGGATGTGCGGGATCTGGGTGGCCGACCACATCGTGTAGTTGTCGCCCGAGGGCTGCACGACGACCGAGCGGGGCTCCATGAACGCCGGGATCAGCCGCTGCTGGACGAACCGGCGGCTCACCGTGACCTCGGCGTCGGCGAACGCCTGCTCGGTGTCCCCGCCCGTGCCGGCGTCGCCGGCGTCGAAGACGAAGTGGTAGCTGGTGTTGGACGACGTGTGGTCGTGGACCAGCGGCGAACCGTCCTTGACCGCCTCCTCCATGTCGAGCACGACCGGGAGCGGCTCGTAGTCGACGTCGATCTTCTCGACGGCATCCTGGGCGGCGACCTTGGTGCGGCCGACGATGATCGCGACGGCCTCACCGACGTGGTTGACCTCCTCCACCGCGATGGAGGGGTGCCCGGGATTCACCATGTCCGGGGTGACCGGCCAGGCGCAGGGCAGCGAACCCTGCTCCTCGGCGAAGTCCCGGCCGGTGAACACCGCCAGGACGTTCGGGCTGTCGAGCGCGCCGCTGACGTCCAGGTGGGTGATCCGGGCGTGTGCCACCGGGCTGCGGAGCACCGACAGGTGCAGCATCCCGGGCAGGGTCATGTTGTCGGTCCAGGTGGTGTCCCCGGTGATCAGCCGGGCGTCCTCCTTGCGCAGCCGCGCCTGGCCGACCAGCTTCTCCGGTGCGGAGGCCGTGCTCGTCGGGTCCTCGACAGCGGTCATGCCTGCGCCACCGCCTCGTGGGTCGCCGGGGCGGAGCCGGTGCCCGCGCCGCGCATCTCCGCGGCCGCCTGCTGCACGGCCTTGACGATGTTCTGGTAGCCGGTACAGCGGCAGAGGTTGCCCTCGATGCCCTCGCGCACCTCGTGGTCACTGGGCTCGGGGATGTCGCCGACCAGGTCGATCGAGGCCATGATCATCCCGGGGGTGCAGAACCCGCACTGCAGGCCGTGCATCTCGTGGAACGCCTTCTGCATCGGGTGCAGGGTCTTGCCGTCGGCGATGCCCTCGATGGTGGTGACCGCGGACCCGTCGGCCTGGACGGCCAGCACGGTGCACGACTTCACCGCCTCGCCGTCGAGGTGCACCGTGCAGGCGCCGCAGTTGCTGGTGTCGCAACCGACGACGGTGCCGACCTTCCCCAGCGTCTCTCGCAGGTAGTGGACCAGGAGGGTCCGGGGCTCGACGTCGTCCGTGTAGGACGTCCCGTCGACCCGCACGTTGATCTGGGGCACGTGTGTGTCCTCCGCTTCGTTGCAGGGATGCGCCGCCGCGGTCACCCGCCGGAGGCCTCCGCGCAGTGTGACAACGAGCACAGGGGTTAGGCCACGCTCACCTGCGCGGGAGCTCGGCGGCTCGCCGCACAGCCCCGCCCGGACCTCCGTACCTGCGGGACGGCGGAGCCATCCGACCCGCAACTGCGGATGCACGTAACGTTGCAGAGCGTTGCAGCCGGCGGGGACGCCCCGTGCGGGCCACCCCCATGGCTGGAACGGCCGCCCGGGGACGACGCAGGCACCGCCGCCTCAGTGCGCGCGCAGCTCCCGGCGCCGGAGCGCGGCCGAGACGGCCAGCACGCCGAGGCCCAGCACGGCCAGCCCGGCGCCGACCAGGCTGGGGGCGGTGTAGCCGAGCCCCGCGGCGATGACCAGGCCGCCGATCCAGGCCCCGAGGGCGTTGGCGGCGTTGAGCGCGGAGTGGTTCAGCGCGGCGCCGAGCATCTGCGCGTCGCCGGCCACCTCCATCAGTCGCAGCTGCAGCAGGACGACCAGCGTCGAGGCGGCCGCCGCGACGGCGAACACCAGCGCGGTCAGCGATCCCGCGTGCCGGGCGGCGAGCGGCACGACCGCCAGCAGCAGCCCGGTGACCACCATGGCGCCGACGAGGGAGCGGAACAGCGCCCGGTCGGCCAGCCGGCCGCCGAGGGTGGTGCCGGCGACACCGCCGAGCCCGAACGCCAGCAGCACGACGGGCACGAAGCCGGCGGAGGCACCGGCGACCTCTGTGACGATCGGGGCGATGTAGCTGTACATGGCGAACATCCCGCCGAAGCCGACGACGCCGACCAGCAGCGTGAGCAGCACCTGCGGCCGGCGCAGCGCGCCCAGCTCGGTGCGCATGCTGGCCGAGGGCCGCCCCGGCGTCGCGGGCACGACGGTGAGGACGGCAGCCACCGTGAGCGCGGCGATCACCACGACCGCCCAGTAGGCGGCCCGCCAGCCGAGGTGCTGCCCGAGCCAGGTCGCGGCCGGGACACCGGCGACGTTCGCGATGGCCAGGCCCAGCATCACCGAGCTCACCGCCCGGCCGCGCAGGTGCGGAGCGACCAGCGAGGCGGCGATGAGCGACGCGACGCCGAAGTAGGCGCCGTGCGGCAGTCCGGCGACGACCCGGGCGACCAGCAGGGTGCGGTAGCCGGGGGCCAGTGCGGTGAGTGCGTTGCCGGCCAGCAGCGCCGTCATCAGGCCGGTGACGAGCAGCCGCCGGGGCAGCCGCGCGCCCAGCGCCGCGATCACCGGCGCACCGACCACCACGCCGACGGCGTAGGCGGAGATCACGTGCCCGCCGGTCGGGATGTCCACGCCGATGCCGGCGGCGATGTCGGGGAGCAGGCCCATGGTCACGAACTCGGTGGTGCCGATGGCGAAGCCGCCGAGCCCGAGGGCGAGCAGCGCCAGGGCGACCCGCGGACCGGACAGCGCGGGAGCCAGGTGCTCGTGCCCCGCGGCTGCCGGGGCCGCGGGGCGGGCGGGCGGGGCATCGACGGCGGGGAGGTCCGGCACGTACCTGGCGAAGGCGCCGGGCCGCGTGACCATTCCCGGCGTACGGGGCTGCCGGGTCAAGGACCGCTGCTGTGTTGCCGACCATGCAGGCAGACGTGCACGGACGGCGAGGGAGCGGGTGGCGGATGACGAGCAGACGCAGGAGGCGGACCCGCCGGGGCACCGCCGGGATCGCTGCGGGGATCGCCGGGGCGGCTGCCGTCGTCCTCGCGGCGAGCGTCGGCGGCCTGCTGGTGGCAGCAGCCCCGGCCGCACCGCCGGTCGCGGTC
>JAOPWO010000032.1 GCA_025965635.1 Modestobacter sp.
CGGGCCGGGACAGCGCGACCGCCCCGGGCCGGGACAGCAGCGGGGAGCGGGGCACGGCGCCGGCCGGGGGCACGGCGGACTCGCCGGTCGCCGGGGGTGCGGCGGGGAGGAGGTCGGGATGCTGGGCGGGTGAGGGGGTGGTCATGGGTGCTCCGTCCGGGACTTCTCGGCGCAGGCACGACAGGTGCCCGACAACGCCACGTGGCCCACGTCGACGGTGAAACCCAGATCGGCGGCCAGACGTTCCGCCGCGGCGGCGAGCAGCGTCGGGTCGACCGAGCTGATCTCGCCGCACTCCTGGCAGACGACGTGCAGGTGCGGGTGCTCGGCGGCGTGGTAGACCGGCGCGCCCGGGCCCAGGTGGGTGTGCCACACCAGGCCGAGCCGCTCGAGCAGTTCGAGGGTGCGGTACACCGTCGAGGTGTCCGGTGCGGCGCCGTCCGGTCCGGCCTCGGCGCGCAACCAGGCCCCGATCTCCTCCGGCGTGCCGTGTTCCAGCGCGGCGACAGCGGCGAGCACGCGTTGCCGCTGGGTGGTCAGCCGAAGCCCGCGCGCCCGCAACTGCGCAGCCAACGGCGGCGCGTCGTGCTCGTGCGGTGCGGGCTCTCCGGACACGACCCGAGCCTAGAGCCCGGGTGCGGCAGGGTGGTGGCCGTGACGGGTGGACGGGTGGCGGTCTGGCAGGCCGGGGCGGTGCGGACGGCACCGCCCACCGACCCGGTGCTGAGCGCCTTCGACCTGGGGCTGGGCCGGGGGGACGGCGTCTTCGAGTCCGTCCTGGTCACCGGCGCGACGACTCCGCACCTGGCCGCCCACCTCACCCGGCTGCGCCAGTCGGCCGGCCTGCTGGGCATCACCCACCCGGGCGACGACGCCGTCCGGGACGCGGTGGCCGCCGTCGTCGCCGGCTGGCCGCCCGCCACGGAGGGCGGCTGCCGGGTCCTCCTCACCCACGGCCTCGGCGACGGCACGCCGCCCACGCTGCTCGCCCTGCTCGCCGCCGTCCCGCCCGAGACGCTGCGCCAGCGCCGCGACGGCGTGACGGTCATCAGCCTCTGCCTCGGCGTACCGGCGAACTTCCGGGCGCACGCGCCGTGGCTGCTCGGCGGGGCCAAGACCCTGTCGTACGCGGTGAACATGGCCGCCGGCCGGCACGCCCGTACCGCCGGTGGAGACCGGCATCCTCGCCGGCACCACCCAGGCCCGGCTGTTCGCCCGCGCCGCGGACGGCGGCTGGCCGACGACGGTCACGCCGGGGACGCTGGAGGACCTGCACGCCGCGGACGCCGTGTGGCTGCTGCCCGGGATCCGCGGAGCCGCACCGGTCACCGCGATCGACGGCCGGGCCCGCGCGGACACCGGGCTCACCGGGCGCGTGCGCGAGCTGCTCCGCCGGTAACGTAGCCGCCGGTGCGCCGGGAAGTCTGGTCGGCAACTCCTCATCCGACCCCGCACCCTGGAGCCACCCCGTGACGGACCCCCTCCCGACCCGTCCCACCCCGGGCCGCCTCTTCAGCCGGGGCTCCTACCTCGAGGCCACCCGCATCACCGCGCTCCTGCGCCGGGAGACCGTCGGCGGCGTCCTGCTCATCATCGGCGCGGTGATCGCCCTGGTCTGGGCGAACACCCCGTGGTCGGCGGCCTACGAGACGCTGCGGGACACCCGGGTGGGTCCTTCGTCGCTGCACCTGGACCTCACGTTGGGCACCTGGGCGGCGGACGGGCTGCTGGCGATCTTCTTCTTCGTGGTCGGGCTGGAGCTCAAGCGCGAGTTCGTCGCCGGCGACCTGCGCGAACCACGGCGGGCGGTGCTGCCGGTTGCGGCCGCGGTCGGCGGGATGATCGTCCCCGCGGTGCTGTTCGTGCTGGTCAACCTGCGCAGCGGGGACGGCGCGCTGCGCGGCTGGGCGATCCCGACCGCCACCGACATCGCCTTCGCCCTCGCCGTCCTCGCGGTCATCAGCACCCACCTGCCGACCGCGCTGCGCACGTTCCTGCTGACCCTGGCCGTGGTCGACGACCTGCTGGCCATCGCGGTCATCGCGGTCTTCTACACCTCCACCCTCGCCGTCGTGCCGCTGCTGCTGGCCCTCGTCCCGCTGGCCGTCTTCGGCTTCCTGGTGCAGCGGCGGATCCGGTCGTGGTGGCTGCTGCTTCCGCTGGCGCTGGTCACCTGGGTGCTGATGCACGAGTCGGGCGTGCACGCCACCGTCGCCGGGGTGCTGCTGGCCTTCACCGTGCCGGTGGTCCGCAGCCAGGCCGCCGGCGGTCCGGACGCCGGCCCCGGCATGGCCGAACACCTCGAGCACCGGATCCGCCCGATCTCGGCCGGCTTCGCCGTCCCGGTGTTCGCCTTCTTCGCTGCCGGGGTCACCGTCGGCGGGTTCTCCGGGCTGGCCGACTCGCTGACGGATCCGGTCGCGATCGGCATCGTCGTCGGACTGGTGGCCGGCAAGACCATCGGCATCACCCTGGCCACCTGGCTGGTCTCCCGGTTCACCCGTGCCCAGCTCGACGAGTCGCTGGGCTGGCCGGACGTGGTCGGACTGGCCATGCTCGCCGGCATCGGCTTCACCGTGTCGCTGCTGATCGGTGCACTGGCCTACGGCGAGGGGTCGCTGCGCGACGAGCACGTGAAGGTCGGCGTGCTGGTGGGCACCCTGACCGCAGCGCTGCTGGCCTCGGTCATCCTCCGCCTGCGCGACCGCCGGTACCGCCGGATCGCCGCGGAGGAGTCCGTCGACGCCGACGCGGACGGCGTGCCGGACGTCTACCAGCGGCCGTCCGCCGAGAGCTGAAAAATCGCGTTGCAGAGCCCCCGCATCCCGTCGTACGGTCGATGCACACGAGAGAGGAGGTGGTCCGGAAATTGCATACGTCCAGGACGCGTGAGGTGGCTGCCCGCTAGCCGCCGTCCAGATGGGCCGCCCGTTCAGCCGATGTCGAGGACCGACAGGAACTGAGCGACGGCATCCCGCCCGTCCGTCGTACGGCGGCGAGCGAGAACCGGACAGTCACCCGACCCCCGGGCTGCCGACCAATGTCCAGTCGGCCCG
>JAOPWO010000056.1 GCA_025965635.1 Modestobacter sp.
GGGCCGGAGGACGTGCGGCGCAGCACGGTCAGGTGCCCGCCGACGCCGAGGGCGGCGCCGACGTCGCGGGCGATCGCCCGGACGTACGTACCGGTGCTGCAGGAGACGGTGACGTCGACGTCGACCAGGTCGGGCGTGGGCCGCTCGATCCGGTGCACGTCGATCCGGTGCACGGTGACCGAGCGGGCGGCCAGCTCGAACTCCTCACCGGCGCGCACCCGGTCGTAGGACCGCTTCCCGTCCACCTTGACCGCGCTGACCGACGAGGGGACCTGCTGCAGCGCCCCCACCTGGGCGGCCAGCGCGCTGCGGACGGCATCGTCTGCCAGCCCGGCAGCCGAGGTCGTACCGGTGACCTCACCCTCCCGGTCGTCGGTGACGGTCGTCTGGCCCAGCCGGATGGTGGCGTCGTAGGTCTTGTCCGAGCCGGACAGGTACCCGAGCAGCCGGGTGGCCGGCCCGACACCGAGCACCAGCAGCCCGGTGGCCATCGGGTCGAGGGTGCCGGCGTGGCCCACCTTGCGGACCGACAGGACGCGACGGGCCCGGGCGACCACGTCGTGGGAGGTCATGCCGCCGGGTTTGTCGACCAGCAGCAGGGACGGCGGGACGTCGGCGTCGGGCTTCTTCACGAGCTCACCGTGCCAGGCGCACCCAGCCACCTGTCCCCCGCCACCCGCAGCCCCACGGCGACCAGCCGCAGCACGATGAACAGGGTCAGCCCGGTCCAGACCCCGGCCAGGCCCCAGTCCAGCCATCCGGACAGCAGCGACAGCGGCACGAACCCCAGCAGCGCCGCGGCCAGGGTGACGGTCCGCAGGTAGGCGACGTCGCCGGCGCCCATGAGCACGCCGTCCAGGGCGAAGACGACCCCGGCCAGTGGCTGCATGAGGGCCAGGAACCACCAGACGACGGCGGCCTGGGCGAGCACGGCGGGGTCGTCGGTGAACAGCGGCGGCAGGACCGGCCGCAGCGCCAGCAGCACCAGCCCGACGACCACCCCGGTGCCCAGCCCCCACCGGGTGACCCGGACGGCCGTGCGGCGGGCATCGCCGGGGCGCCCCGCGCCGAGCGCGTGTCCGACCAGGGTCTGCGCGGCGATGGCGTAGGCGTCGAGGACCAGGGCGAGGAAGAGCCACAGCTGGAGGGCGATCTGGTGCGCGCCCAGCGGCGCCGCCCCCGAGCGGGCCACCACCGCCGCGGCCGCGGCGAAGGCGAACTGCAGCACGGCCGCCCGCACCAGCAGGTCGCGGCCCAGGACCAGGTGCGCCCGCAGCGCCGCCGGGCGGGGACGCCAGTCGAGCCCGAGCCGGCGCAGTTCCCGGGCCAGGGTCACCGCGAAGCACACGGCGGACACCGCCTGTCCCGCCACGTTGGCCACCGCGGACCCGACCAGCCCGAGACCGGCCGGGTGCACGAGCAGCGGGCAGAGCACCAGGCTGACCAGGCTGCCGGCCAGCACGTACCGGACGGGACGGCGCAACTCCTGCACCCCACGCAGCCAGCCGTTGCCGGCGAGGGCGAGCAGCAGCAGGGGCAGCCCGGTGCTCGCCACCCGCAACCACTGCTCGGCGGCGTCGGCGACCGGGCCCGCCCCTCCGGCGAGCAGCCGGGTCAGCGGCCCGGCCAGCAGCTGGAACGCCAGGGTCAGCAGTACGCCGAGCCCGAGGGCCAGCCAACTGGCCTGCACCCCCTCGGCGACCGCGCCGGCCCGGTCGCCGGCTCCGGACCGGCGGGCCGCCCGCGCGGTGGTGCCGTAGGCCAGGAAGTTCAGCAGCGCCGCGACGTAGGCCAGGAGCCCGCCGCCCACGGCGAGACCACCCAGCGGGACGGTGCCCAGGTTGCCGATGACGGCGGTGTCGACGAGCAGGTACAGCGGCTCGGCCGCGAGCACGACGAGCGCCGGCGCGGCCAGCGCCGGGATGGAGGGAGTGCTGCGACGAACCGACGGCGAGGTCACTGCTGCCCCGTCACCGGACCGCCGAGCGTCGACGACGCTCGGCGGATCCGGTGCGGGGCCCGGAGGGTCCCGCGGGAGGAGCGGCAACGGCTCAACGTCGGTCGGGAACCGCGCCTGACGGCGGTGCGGCCCGGAGGGCCGCGACGAGGACAGCCACCGTGGACTCGCGGTCGACCCGCGAGGTGTAACCCGCGGCCTGGCGGTGCCCGCCGCCGCCCAGCTGCACCGCGACGCGGGCGACGTCGGTGACACCCCGGGAGCGCATCGAGACCACCCAGGTGCCGTCGTCCTGGCCCTTGAGGACGCACGCGACGTCGGCCTCCCGGGTCGAGCGGACCACGTCGACGAGGGCCTCGAGCTGGTCACCGGCCAGCCCCCGGTCCCGCGCCTCCGCGGCGGTGGCCCAGGTCCAGACCAGCCCGGACCCGACTCCGGCCTCGAGCCGTGCCCGGCCGGCGGCCAGGGCCAGCAACGGCAGCCAGCCGAACGGCGCGGTGTCGAACAGCCGCTGGCTGATCGCCGAGTGGTCGATGCCGGTGCGCAGCAGCCGGGCGGCCAGCTCGTGGGTGCCCGGGGCGGTGTTGCCGAACCGGAAGGAGCCGGTGTCGGCGGACAGCCCGGCGTACAGGCAGGTGGCCAGCTGCTCGTCG
>JAOPWO010000067.1 GCA_025965635.1 Modestobacter sp.
TGGCCGGAGCCCGCCCCGCGGCCGTGGCGCTGGCCTGGCTCGGTGGCGCCGCCGTCGTGCTCGGCGGAGTTGACCTGGCCAGCCACCGACTGCCCGACCGGGTGGTCTTCCCCGCGGGAGCCGTCGGCGTGGCGGCGCTGCTGGCGGACGCCGCCGTCACCGGGTCGCTGCCGGAGCTGCTGCGCGCCGTCGCCGCCGCCGGCCTGACCTTCGCCGTCGCCGCCGGTGCGGCCCTGCTCAGCCCCCGGGGTCTGGGCTTCGGCGACGTGAAGCTGCTGGCCCTGCTCGGGCTGGTGCTCGGCTGGGCCGGCTGGGGCGTGCTCCTGGCCGGCGTGCTGTTCGGGCTGCTGCTCGGTGCGGCCGGCTCGCTGCTCCTGTTGGCCACCCGCCGGGCCGGGTGGCGCTCCGCCGTCCCGTTCGGCCCGCCGCTGCTGGCCGGCGCCTACGCCGCGCTCGCGCTCGCCGGACCACTGCCCGTGCCGTGATCGAACGACCCCGGTCCGGAGGCTCACCCCCGAGTTCGCGAGGGGGGGAGGGGGACCGGGGTCCGTCGGCTTCTAGGATCACCGGCATGTTGCGCTGGTTGACCGCAGGTGAGTCCCACGGTCAGCAGCTCACCGCTGTGCTCGACGGGATGCCGGCCGGGGTGCAGGTGCAGACCGCCGACGTCGACGAGCAGCTGGCCCGACGTCGGCTGGGGCACGGCCGCGGGGCCCGGATGAGCTTCGAGCAGGACGTCGTCAGTCTCACCGGCGGCGTGCGGCACGGCCGCACCCAGGGCGGCCCGATCGCGATCCAGGTGGGCAACACCGAGTGGCCGAAGTGGTCGACGGTGATGGCCGCGGACCCGGTCGACGCCGAGGTGCTGGCCGGGCAGGCGCGCAACGCCCCGCTCACCCGGCCCCGCCCCGGGCACGCCGACCTGGCCGGGATGCAGATGTACGGCTTCGACGACGCCCGGCCGGTCCTCGAGCGCGCCAGCGCGCGGGAGACCGCCGCCCGGGTCGCCCTGGGCACGGTCGCCCGCGCCTTCCTGCACCAGGTGCTCGGCGTCCGGGTGGTCAGCCACGTCGTCGGCATCGGGCCGGTCACCGTGCCCGCCGGGGTCCTGCCCGGGCCGGAGGACAACGACCTCATCGACGCCGACCCGGTGCGCTGCGCCGACCCGGCCACCAGCGAGCTGATGGTCGCCGAGGTCGACGACGCCCGGAAGACCGGTGACACGCTGGGCGGCGTGATCGAGGTCGTGGTGCACGGACTGCCGCCGGGTCTGGGTAGCCACGTGCACTGGGACCGCCGGCTGGACTCCCGGCTGGCCGGCGCCCTGATGGGCGTCCAGTCGGTGAAGGCCGTCGAGGTCGGCGACGGGCTCGAGACCGCCCGCCGCCGTGGCTCGGTGGCCCATGACGAGATCCACCTCGACGGGAGCCGGTTCGTCCGCGCCACCGACCGGGCCGGGGGCATCGAGGGCGGCATGACCAACGGTGAGCCGCTCCGGGTCCGCGCGGCGATGAAGCCGATCAGCACCGTGCCCAAGGCGCTCGCGACGGTCGACGTGGCCACCGGCGAGGCCGCGGTCGCGATCAACCAGCGCAGCGACGCCTGTGCCGTGCCCCGCGGCAGCGTGGTGATGGAGGCGATGGTGGCGCTGGTCCTGGCCGACGCGGTGCTGGAGAAGTTCGGCGGTGACTCGGTGACCGAGACGCGCCGCAACGTGCAGGGCTACCTCGACGCGCTGCCCGACCCGTCCCGACCCGTCACACCCCAGCGATGAGCGGCCCGCTGCTGGTGCTGGTGGGTCCGCCGGCCTCGGGCAAGACCACGGTGGGCACCGGGGTCGCCGAGCTGCTGGGTGTGCCGTTCCGGGACACCGACGCCGACATCGAGGGCGACGTCGGGACCACGATCGCCGACCTGTTCGTCGAGCGTGGTGAGCCGCACTTCCGGGCGCTGGAGGAGCAGGCCGTCGCCCGGGCACTCGCCGACCACCGGGGCGTGCTCGCCCTCGGTGGCGGCGCGGTGACCAGCGCCGCCACCCGCGCGCTGCTCGTCGCCCACGGCCGGGACGGCGGCTGCGTGGTGTGGCTGGACGTCGACCTGCGGTCGGCAGCCAGGCGGGTCGGCCTCTCCCGCGACCGACCGGTCCTCGGCGTCAACCCGCGGGCGATGCTGCGGCAGATGCTGGAGGCCCGCGCCCCGCTGTACAGGGAGGTCGCCACGCACACCGTGGCCACCGGCGGCCGCGAGCCCGGTGACGTGATCGCCGACGTCTCCGCGCTGGTGCACACCGTGCGGGGCGTGTGATGGAGCGGATCACCGTGGCCGGTGACCGGCCCTACGACGTCCTCATCGGCCCGGGTGTGCAGTCCCAGCTGGGCCTGGTGCTCGACGGCACGGCCCGGGCGGTCGTGGTGCACAGCCGCTCGCTCGCGGCCGCGGCCGGCGCGGCGGTGGAGACGCTGCAGCAGGCGGGCGTCGCCGCCGAGGCGGTCGTGGTCCCCGACGGGGAGGCGGCGAAGACCGCCGAGGTGGCCGCCGGCGCCTGGGAGGCGTTCGGCCGGCTGGGCCTGACCCGCTCGGACGTCGTGGTGGGCGTCGGCGGGGGAGCGGTCACCGACCTGGCCGGGTTCCTCGCCGCGACCTGGCTGCGTGGCGTGCGGGTCGTGCAGGTGCCCACCAGCCTGCTGGGCATGGTCGACGCCGCGGTCGGCGGCAAGACCGGCATCAACACCGCCGCCGGGAAGAACCTGGTGGGCGCGTTCCACCCGCCGGCCGCCGTGCTGGCCGACACCGATGCACTCGCCGGGCTGCCCGCGCCGGAGTTCCGTGCCGGGCTGGGCGAGGTGGTCAAGTGCGGGTTCATCGCCGACCCGCGGGTGTTGGAGCTGCTGGAGGCCGATCCCACCGGGCGGGCCGACACCACCGAGCTGATCACCCGCGCAGTGCAGGTCAAGGCGGACGCCGTCGGTGAGGATCTCTACGACACGGGCCGGCGGGAGTTCCTCAACTACGGGCACACCCTGGCCCACGCCATCGAGCGGGTCGAGGACTTCGGCTGGCGGCACGGCGAGGCGGTCGCCGTGGGGCTCGTGTTCGCCGCGGAACTGGCTGTCGCGGCCGGCCGGCTGTCCCGCGCCGAGGCGGACCGGCACCGCGATCTGATCGCGGCGGTGGGCCTGCCCACCACCTACCGCGGCGACTGGTCCCGGCTGCAGTCGGTGATGCGGGTGGACAAGAAGGCCCGCGGCGCCTCGCTGCGCTTCGTCGTCCTCGACGGCATCGGCAACCCGACCATCCTCACCGACCCCGACCAGGCCTGGCTCGACGCCGCCTGGGCGGCGGTCTCCAGCGAAGGGACAGCCCCGTGACCGTCCAGGTGATCAACGGGGCCAACCTCGGCCGGCTCGGCAAGCGCGAACCGGAGAAGTACGGCACGACCACGTACGCCGAGCTGGTGCAGCTGATCGGTGCCGCGGCCACCGACCTCGGGCTGGACGTCCAGGTGCGGCAGACCGACTCCGAGGCCGAGCTGCTCGGCTGGGTGTTCGACGCCGCCGACGCCGGCGACCCGGTCGTGATCAACCCCGGCGGGTGGTCGCACACCTCGGTGGTGCTGCGCGACGCCCTGGCCGCGCTCACCTCGCCGCTGGTCGAGGTGCACATCACCAACATCCACGCCCGCGAGGCGTTCCGGCAGCACTCCTACGTCTCCGGGGTCGCCGACGGCGTGATCGCCGGGCTCGGGGTGCAGGGGTACGAGCTCGCCCTGCGCTACGTGGCCGCGACGCTGTCATGACGATGGACCACGCCGGCCGACGGGACCGGCTCCGGACCGTCGCGGCCGGGGCCGGGCTGGACGCCGTCCTGGTCACCAACCTGCTCAACGTCCGGTACCTCACCGGGTTCACCGGCTCCAACGGCGCGCTCCTGCTGCGCGCCGACGGTGACGACGTCTTCGGCACCGACGGGCGTTACACCACCCAGGCCGGCTCGCAGGTGCCGGACCTGGAGCTGCTGGTCGACCGCGCGACGGTGTACGCGCTGGCCACCCGGGCAGCGCACCTGGGCACCGGCCGGCTCGGGTACGAGTCGCACGAGGTCACCGTCGACGGGTTCCGCGCGCTGGAGCGGGTGCTCGGGGAGGCGGCTCCCAGCGGTGCGGTGCCCGAGCTGGTGAGCATCCGGAGGGCCGTCGAGGCGCTGCGCGCGGTCAAGGACGACGCCGAGGTGGAGGCGTTGCGCCGGGCGTGCACGGTCGCCGACCGGGCCCTCGCCGAGCTCGCCGCCGAGGGGGCCCTGCGGCCGGGCCGCACCGAGCTCGACGTGGGCCGGGAGCTGGACGCCCGGATGCTGCAGCTGGGCGCCGGGGCGCCGTCCTTCGAGACGATCGTGGCGACCGGTGCGAACTCCGCGATCCCGCACCACCGGCCCGACGCCACGGTGCTGCGCGACGGCGACTTCCTGAAGCTCGACTTCGGCGCCACCGTCGACGGCTACCACTCGGACATGACCCGCACGGTGGTGCTCGGGCACGCCGCGGACTGGCAGCGGGAGGTCTACGAGCTGGTCGCGGCCTCGCAGGCGGCCGGCCGGGCGGCGCTGGCGGTGGGCGCGGAGGTCCCCGCGGTGGACGCCGCGTCGCGCGACGTCATCGTCGCCGCCGGCCACGGCGAGCACTTCACCCACGGCCTCGGGCACGGCGTCGGCCTGGAGATCCACGAGGCTCCGGCCATCTCCGCGCTGGGCGCAGGTAGTCTGGCTGCTGGCATGGCCGTCACCGTGGAGCCAGGCGTCTACCTGCCGGGCCACGGCGGAGTCCGGATCGAGGACACGCTGATCGTCACGGATGGCGAGCCGGAGTTGTTGACCCTCACGAGCAAGGAACTGCTGGTCCTCTAGATGGCTACCACCAACGATCTCAAGAACGGCATCGTCCTGAACCTGGACGGTCAGCTGTGGACCGTGACCGACTTCCAGCACGTGAAGCCGGGCAAGGGTGGCGCCTTCGTGCGCACCACGCTCAAGAACGTCCTCTCCGGCAAGGTCGTCGACAAGACCTTCAACGCCGGCACCAAGGTCGAGACGGCGAACGTGGACAAGCGGTCGATGACCTACCTGTACAAGGACGGCGACGACTACGTCTTCATGGACGGCGACACGTTCGACCAGATCCCGGTGTCCGCCGCGACGCTCGGCGACGGTGCGAACTACCTGCTGGAGACCACCGAGGTGATCGTGGCCGTCCACGACCGCACCCCGCTGTACGTCGAGCTGCCCGTCGCCATGGAGCTCGTGGTCGAGCACACCGACCCGGGCCTGCAGGGCGACCGCTCCAACGGTGGCACCAAGCCCGCCACCCTGGAGACCGGTGCGCAGATCAACGTGCCGCTGTTCATCACCACGGGCGAGAAGCTGAAGGTCGACACCCGCGACGGCCGCTACCTCGGCCGGGTCAGCTGACCTCGGCGTGGCAGCCCGCACGAAGGCCCGCAAGCGCGCGGTCGACGTCCTCTACGAAGCCGATCTGCGCAGCGTCGACCCGCTGGTCGTGCTGCGGGACCGGATCGCCGACGGGATGCCGCCGGTCCCCGAGCACGCCGTCCGGCTGGTCGAGGGCGTCGTCGAGCAGTCCGCCCGGATCGACGAGCTGATCGAGGCCCACGCCTCCGGCTGGTCGCTGGACCGGCTGCCCGACGTGGACCGGGCCGTCCTTCGGATGGCGGTGTACGAGCTGCTCTGGGTCGACGACGTCCCCGACGCCGTCGTCATCGACGAGGCGGTGGAGCTGGCCAAGAGCCTGTCCACCGACGACTCGCCGGCCTACGTGAACGGTGTGCTCGGCGGGATCGTCGCGGCGGAGATCCCCACCTAGACGTGGGCACGAACGCCACGAGCCCACCCTGGTGACCAGGGTGGGCTCGTCGCGTTCGTGCCCGGGAACCGGCTCAGGCCGGCACGGCTCGTGGTCGTGGTCGTGGTGCGATCCGTCAGGATCGCAGTGTCACCGCGGAGCGCGGCGGCGGTCGCCCCATGCGGGCTCGTCGGCGTCGGAGTCGGCGTAGATGCTGCCGTCGGCGCCGGGGGAGAGCACACCCCACTCGATCAACCGGGTGGTCAGCTCGTCGGGGCTCATGTCGTAGATGATGGCCAGCGACTTGAGGTCCTCGGCGCGGATGGACAGCACCTTGCCGTTGTAGTCGTGCCGCTGGGCCTGGATCGTCGAGGCGTACCGGGCGAGCGGGCCGGCCTCGTCGGCGGGCAGCGAGCCCAGCGATTCCAGGTTCAGCACGATCTTGGTGCTCTTGGTCACTGCCGAGCTGGGCCGCGGGTCGGGCAGCAGCTCGGACACCGGCACGCCGTAGAAGACGGCCAGCTCGGAGAGCCGCTGGACGGTGACCGCACGGTCGCCGCGCTCGTAGGAGCCGACCACGACAGCTTTCCAGCGGCCATGGGACTTGTCCTCGACACCCTGCAACGACAGCCCCTGCTGGTTGCGGATCGCCCGGAGGCGGGCGCCCAGCGCCCGGGAGTAGTCGGTGCTCATGCTGGTGCTCACTGACTGTCGTTGGATGTGCGGGATGGTCGTGACGCAGAGTACTCATACCTCGGTCACCGCAACAGTCGGCTGCTCACGAAGCGTCGGAACCTCCTCTTCTGAGGGAGACGGGGCTCACCTCGGGTGGTGCAGTACCGTCGGACGTGCTCCCACCTCTCCTTTAACGACCCGTCCCGTGAGGCGGGGAAGGAGGCCTCTCTTGGCCGAGCCCGCCCTCGGTGCGCCCACTCCGGGCGCGCTGATGTCCGCCGACGACGTCGCCCGCGTGGTCGACCGGGTCGCCCACCAGCTCATCGAGCGCGCCGCCGCCCGCGGGGGTGTCCCCGGCGCAGACGCAGCGGCCGACGGTGGCCTGTCCGACCTGGTCCTGGTCGGCATCCCCACCCGTGGCGCCCCGCTGGCCCGGCGGCTGGCCTCCCGGATCGAGGCCTTCACCGGCACCGCCATCGACGTCGGCACCGTCGACATCACCCTCTACCGCGACGACCTGCGGCTGCGCGGGGTGCGGGCGCTGGAGGACACCCGACTGCCCGACGCCGGCATCGACGGCCGGCTGGTCGTGCTGGTCGACGACGTGCTGTTCTCCGGCCGCTCCGTCCGCGCCGCGCTCGACGCGCTGCGCGACCTGGGCCGTCCGCGCGCCGTCCAGCTGGCCGTGCTGGTCGACCGTGGGCACCGGGAACTGCCGATCCGCGCCGACTACGTGGGGAAGAACGTGCCCACCTCGCGCAGCCAGCAGGTGAAGGTGAAGCTCGTCGAGACCGACGGGGTGGACCAGGTCGTGGTCTCCGACGGAGCCGGCGCGTGAAGCGGCACCTGCTCGAGGCCGCCGACCTCGACCTCGCCGACGCGACCCTGGTGCTCGACACCGCCGCGCAGATCGACGCCGCGCTGGCCGGCCGCGAGGTGAAGAAGCTGCCCACCCTGCGCGGCCGCACGGTGGTCAACCTCTTCTACGAGGACTCCACCCGCACCCGGATCTCCTTCGAGCTGGCCGCCAAGCGGCTGTCCGCCGACGTGATCAACTTCTCCGCCAAGGGCAGCAGCGTCTCCAAGGGCGAGAGCCTCAAGGACACCGCGCTGACCTTGGAGGCGATGGGCTCGGACGCGATCGTCGTCCGGCACGGCGCCTCGGGCGCTCCGCACCGGCTGGCCCAGTGGGTCCGCGGCAGCGTGGTCAACGCCGGCGACGGCACCCATGAGCACCCCACCCAGGCACTGCTGGACGCCTACACCATCCGGCAGCGGCTGGGCCGGCTCGACGGGGTGCGGGTGGTCCTGGTCGGCGACGTGCTGCACAGCCGGGTGGCTCGCTCGAACGTGTGGCTGCTGTCCACGCTGGGCGCCGAGGTGACCGTGGTCGCCCCGCCCACGCTGGTCCCGGTGGGGGTGGGCAGCTGGCCGGTGCGGGTCAGCTACGACCTGGACGCGGTCCTGCCCGAGGCCGACGTCGTGATGATGCTGCGGGTGCAGGCCGAGCGGATGAACGCCTCGTTCTTCCCCTCCGCCCGGGAGTACAGCCGCCGGTACGGGCTGGACGCCCGCCGGATGGAACTGCTCCACGACGACGCGATCGTCATGCACCCCGGCCCGATGAACCGCGGCATGGAGATCGCCGCCGAGGTCGCCGACTCGGTGCGCTCCACCATCGTCGAGCAGGTCGGCAACGGCGTGAGCGTCCGGATGGCCGTCCTGTACCTGCTCCTGGGAGGGGCCCCCGAATGACGTACGTGATCAAGAACGCCCGGCCCTACGGCGAGGACGCCGTCGACCTGGTGCTGCGCAACGGCGCGATCGCCTCGATCGGCGAGGACCTGACCGTCCCCGGCGCCGAGGTCGTCGACGGGGCGGGGCTGGTCCTGCTGCCCGGGCTGGTCGACCTGCACACCCACCTGCGGGAGCCGGGCCGCGAGGACGCCGAGACGGTGGAGACCGGCAGCCGGGCCGCGGCCTTGGGCGGTTTCACCGCGGTGCACGCGATGGCCAACACCGACCCGGTCGCCGACACCGCCGGCGTGGTCGAGCAGGTCTGGCGGCTGGGCCAGCAGGCCGGGCTGGTCGACGTGGTCCCGGTGGGCGCGGTGACCGTCGGCCTGGCCGGCAGCCAGCTCGCCGAGCTGGGCGCCATGGCCGACTCCGCGGCCCGGGTGCGGGTCTTCTCCGACGACGGGCACTGCGTGGCCGACCCGGCGCTGATGCGCCGCGCGCTGGAGTACGTCAAGGCCCTGGGCGGGGTCGTGGCCCAGCACGCCGAGGAGCCCCGGCTGACCGTCGGCGCCCAGATGCACGAGGGCGACCGGTCGGCGCGGCTGGGGCTGACCGGCTGGCCGGCCGCCGCCGAGGAGGCGATCATCGCCCGTGACGTGCTGCTGGCCCAGCACGTCGGGGCCCGGCTGCACGTCTGCCACGTCTCCACCGCGGGCTCGGTGGAGCTGCTCCGCTGGGCCAAGTCCCGGGGGGTGCAGGTCACCGCCGAGGTGACGCCGCACCACCTGCTGCTCACCGACGCGTGCGCCGAGGGTTACGACCCGGTGTTCAAGGTGAACCCGCCGTTGCGCACCGACGCCGACGTCGAGGCGCTGCGGGCCGGGCTGGCCGACGGCACCATCGACGCCGTCGCCACCGACCACGCCCCGCACGCGGTGGAGGACAAGGAGTGCGAGTGGGCGATGGCCCGGCCCGGCATGCTCGGGCTGGAGCAGGCGCTGTCGGTCGTCGTCGACACCATGGTGGAGACCGGCCGGCTGGACTGGCGCGCGCTCGCCGACCGGATGTCGGTCCGCCCCGCCGCCATCGGCCGGCTGGCGGGCCACGGCCGGCCGGTCGCCGTCGGCGAACCGGCCAACCTCGTGCTGGTCGACCCGGCGCACCGCAGCACGGTCGACCCCGCCGCGTTGGCCAGCCGCAGCCGCAACAGCCCCTACGCCGGCCGGGAGCTCCCCGGCCGCGTGGTCGCGACGTTCCTCCGGGGCGTCCCGACCGTTCTGGACGGAAAGGCAGTCAAGTGAGGCGACAGGGAGTGACCATCGCAGCAAGGCCTGCGAGCGAGGAGCGGAGCGACCGCGGAGCCGAGCGGTGGGCACAGTGAGAGAGGCGCTCCTCGTGCTCGAGGACGGGCGCGCGTTCCGGGGCGAGGCCTACGGCGCGCTCGGGACGACGGTCGGCGAGGCGGTGTTCTCCACCGGGATGACCGGCTACCAGGAGACGCTCACCGATCCCAGCTACCACCGCCAGGTCGTGGTGATGACCGCCCCGCACGTCGGCAACACCGGCGTGAACGGCGAGGACGACGAGAGCAGCCGGATGTGGGTGGCCGGCTTCGTCGTCCGCGACCCCGCCCGCCGCCCGGCCAACTGGCGGGCCACCGGCAGCCTGGACGACGAGCTGGTCGCCCAGGGCGTGGTCGGGATCAGCGGCATCGACACCCGGGCGCTGACCCGCCACTTGCGCGACCGCGGTGCGATGCGGGTGGGGATCAGCAGCGAGACCACCGACGTGGCCACGCTGTTGGCCCGGGTCACCGCCGCTGACAGCATGACCGGTGCCGACCTGGCGCCGCAGGTCAGCGCCACCGAGGCCTACGTCGTCCCGGCGGTGGGGGAGAAGCGCTTCACCGTCGCCGCCCTCGACCTGGGCATCAAGACCGCCACGCCCCGGCACCTGGCCGAGCTCGGCGTGGAGACCCACGTGCTGCCGGCCACCACCACGGCCGAGCAGCTGCTCGAGTACGGCGTCGACGGGGTGTTCGTCTCCAACGGTCCGGGTGACCCGGCTGCCGCCGACTACGCGGTCGCCGCGGTGCGCGGGGTGCTCGACGCCCGGCGTCCGCTGTTCGGCATCTGCTTCGGCAACCAGATCCTGGGTCGGGCGCTGGGCCTGGGCACCTACAAGCTGCGCTTCGGTCACCGCGGGCTCAACCAGCCGGTGCTGGACCGGGTCAGCGGCACGGTGCGGGTGACCAGCCACAACCACGGCTTCGCCGTGGACGCGCCGCTGGACCGGCCGGTCGACACCCCCTACGGGCAGGTCGAGGTCAGCCACGTCGGGCTCAACGACGACGTCGTGGAGGGGCTGCGCTGCCTGGACGTCCCGGCGTTCAGCGTGCAGTTCCACCCCGAGTCCGCGGCGGGCCCGCACGACGCGGCGCCACTGTTCCAGCGCTTCGTCGACCTCATGGAGACCGCTCGCGAGGGCACCGCGGACGCCGGCGGATCGCCGCTGACCGTCTCTGATTCCACCGGCGAGAAGGAGGCCTGACATGCCCAAGCGCACCGACATCGAGCACGTGATGGTCATCGGCTCCGGGCCGATCCTCATCGGGCAGGCTGCCGAGTTCGACTACTCCGGCACCCAGGCCTGCCGGGTGCTGAAGGAGGAGGGCCTGCGGGTCATCCTCGTGAACTCCAACCCGGCCACGATCATGACCGACCCTGAGTTCGCCGACGCCACCTACGTGGAGCCGATCACCCCGGAGTAC
>JAOPWO010000072.1 GCA_025965635.1 Modestobacter sp.
CGGCACCGAGGACACCGACGGCGTCCGCGTGCACCACGACCTGACCCAGGAGGAGCTCGCCCAGCTGGTGGGCGCCTCCCGCGAGACGGTGAACAAGGCGCTGGCGGACTTCGTGCACCGTGGCTGGATCCAGCTGCAGGGCAAGTCCGTCGTCGTCCTGGACGAGGAACGGCTCCGCCGCCGCGCCAGGTGAGTTGACCGATGCAGCGAGGCCCCGCTCCCTGGAGCGGGGCCTCGCTGCGTTCATGCCAGCTCACCACCGGTACGGACCGAGCACCGCGAGCGTGGGCCGGGACGGGACCCGAGGTCCGTCCCGGCCCACGGGGAGCAGCTCAGCGCACCCGGCAGACCGCGGTGCGGCCCGTCAGGGTCGCGATGCGAGCGGCACGACCATCCGGATGCGGGTCCCGTCGGGCAGCACGGCCCAGTGACCGTCGGGGGCACGCTCGAACGTCGGGCTGATCGGCGCCAGCGGTGCAGGCGGCGAGCCGGCGAGCGCGGCGGCCGCATCGGGGAAGGGCCCGAGCTGCCCCAGGGTGTGGATGGTGGGCGGCAGCATCGGCCGGGTGCCCGCCTCGTACTCGGCGAGCGCTGCGGACGGCGTCGTCCAGACCGCCTCGTCGGCCTCGCCGGAGACGTCGCGGGCCTCCTGACCGGCGGGCATCAGCGCCGCGAAGAACTTCGTGTCGTAGCGCCGCGGCTCCTCGGGCGGGGTGATCCAGTGCGCGTAGGGGCGCAGCAGGTCTGCGCGCAGCGCCAGTCCCCGCTCGACGAGGAGCTCCGACATGGACAGCTCCCGGGCCAGCAGCGCCTGCCGCTGGGCCTCCCAGTCCTCGCCGGACACGTCGGGGACGACGGACGTCCCGTCGGCCGGACCGGCCAGCAGGACGCCGGCCTCCTCGAAGGTCTCCCGGACGGCGGCGCAGACCAGCTCGCGGGCCAGCCGCTCGTCGCAGCCCCACGCGGACGCCCAGTCGGCCGGCGGCGCGCCGACCCAGGCGACCTCGGTGTCGCCGTCGCGCTGGTCGACGCCCCCGCCCGGGTAGGCGGTCATCCCGCCGGCGAAGGGCATGCCCTTGGTCCGGCGCAGCAGGTACACCTCCAGCCCGGGCGGCCCGTCGCGCAGCAGCAGCACCGTCGCTGCCTGCCGTATCGCTGTCATCGCACGCCGACGGAGGAGGCGGTCGTCCGGCGCCGGGGCCCGGAGGGTCGCGTTGTCATCGCACCTCGACCGTGAGCTCGACCTCCACCGGCGCGTTCATCGGCAGCTCGGCGACGCCGACGGCACTGCGGGCGTGCACGCCGGCCTCGCCGAACACCCGGCCGAGCAGCTCGCTGGCACCGTTGACGACCCGCGGCTGGCCGGAGAACCCCTCGGCGCTGGCCACGTAGCCGACCACCCGGACGACCTTGACGATCGAGTCGAGCCCCACCAGGTCGTCGATGGCGGCGAGCGCGTTCAGCGCGCACACCTTGGCGTCGGCGGCGGCGTCCTCGACCTCGACGGAGCCGCCGACCTTGCCGGTGCGCCGCAGCCCACCGTCGACGAAGGGCAGCTGACCGGAGGTGAACACCAGCTGCCCGGTGCGCACGGCCGGGACGTAGGCGGCCACCGGCGCGGCCACCGGCGGCAAGCGGATGCCGAGCTCACGGAGCCGGGCGTGCCAGCCGGCCGCGGGGGCGGTCATGACCGGACCTCAGCTCGACGGGCGCTTGAGGTAGGCGACGAGCTGATCGCCGCCGCCGGGCCCAGGGACGACGGTGACGAGCTCCCAGCCGTCGACGCCCCACGAGTCGAGGATCGCCTTGGTGTTGTGGGTCAGCAGCGGGATGGTGGCGTACTCCCAGGTGCGACGGGTTTCGCTCATGCCGGCGACGCTAGCGCAGGCCGTGACGGGCCGGGACGCACGTCCGCTCGTAGGCTGACCCGGGTGAGCCCCCAGCCGTCGCCCGTGCGGTGTCATGTCGTCACCGGCAAGGGCGGTACCGGCAAGACGACGGTCGCTGCCGCCCTGGCCCTGGCCCTGGCCGCCGACGGCCGGCACGTGCTGCTCGTGGAGACCGAGGGCCGGCAGGGCATCGCCCAGCTGTTCGACACCCCGCCGCTGCCCTACGAGGAGCGGCGGGTCGCGGTCGCGCGGGGCGGCGGCGAGGTGAAGGCGCTGGCCATCGACGTCGAGGCGGCGTTCCTCGAGTACCTCGACAGGTTCTACAACCTGAAGCGGGCCGGCCGGGCGCTGCGCAAGATGGGCGCGGTCGACTTCGCCACCGCGATCGCCCCGGGCCTGCGGGACGTGCTGCTCACCGGCAAGGTGAAGGAGGCGGTGACCCGCCGTCGCGACGGTCGGCACGTGTACGACGCGGTGGTCGTCGACGCCCCGCCCACCGGCCGGATCACCCGCTTCCTCAACGTGACCGGAGAGGTCGCCGGGCTGGCCCGCTCCGGCCCCATCAAGACGCAGAGCGACGGCGTCATGGCGGTGCTGCGGTCGCCGCAGACGGCGGTGCACCTGGTGACCCTGCTCGAGGACATGCCCGTGCAGGAGACCGCCGACGCCATCGCCGAGCTGACCGCGGCCGGGCTGCCGGTGGGCTCGGTGGTGGTCAACATGGCCGCCGAGCCGCTGCTCCCGGCGGCCAGCCTGTCCCGGCTGGCGGAAGGACGGCTGACCGGCGCGGACCTCGCACCCGCCCTGACCGCGGCCGGGCTGGCCGCCGACCCGGGCATCGCCGACGCGCTCGCCGTCGAGGCCGTGGAGCACGCCCAGCGCTGGGCGGCGCAGGACGCGCTGCGCGGCGTCGTCGAGGAGCTGGGCCGCCCGACGGTGGAGCTGCCCCAGTCCGCGGGACCGATCGACGTCGGCTGCCTGTTCGAGCTGGCCGACCGGCTCGAGGACCACCTGCGCACCGCGGACGCGGCATGACCCAGCCGAGCCGTCACGAGCACCGCACCCGGCCGCTGGACCTGGCCACGCTGATCGACGATCCGGGCACCCGGATCGTCGTCTGCTGCGGTTCGGGCGGGGTGGGCAAGACCACGACCTCGGCGGCGCTCGCCCTGGCCGCCGCGGAGGCGGGCCGGACGGTCGTCGTGCTGACCATCGACCCGGCCCGCCGGCTCGCCCAGTCGCTGGGTCTGGAGGTGCTGGACAACGAGCCGCGATAGGTCGAGGTCCCGGGGGCCAGCGGCCGGCTCGACGCGATGATGCTGGACATGAAGCGGACGTTCGACGACGTCGTCACCGCTCACTCGACGCCCGAACGCGCCGAGCAGATCATGGCCAACCCCTTCTACCAGGCGCTGTCGTCCTCGTTCGCCGGGACGCAGGAGTACATGGCGATGGAGAAGCTGGGCCAGCTGCGGGCCAGCAACCGCTGGGACCTGGTCATCGTCGACACCCCCCCGTCCCGGTCCGCGCTGGACTTCCTGGACGCGCCGAACCGGATGAGCCGGTTCCTCGACGGCACGATGATCCGGCTGCTCACCGCACCGGCCCGGGCCGGTGGCCGGGCCGGGGTGCGGCTGGTCGGCGCCGGGTTCATGATCTTCAGCCGGATCATCAGCAAGATCCTCGGCGGCCAGCTGCTGTCGGACCTCTCGTCGTTCGTGGCCGCGCTGGACACCATGTTCGGCGGCTTCCGGGAGCGCGCGACGGCCACCTACGAGCTGCTCCGCCAGCCCGGGAGGTCGTTCGTCGTGGTGGCCGCGCCGGAGCCCGACGCGCTGCGCGAGGCCTCCTACTTCGTCGACCGGCTGTCCACCGAGGGCATGCCGCTGGCCGGGCTGGTCCTCAACCGGACCCACCCGCCGGCCACGACGGGGCTGTCGGCGACCCGGGCGGAGGCCGCCGCCGAGACCGTCGCCGAGGTCGGGGGCAAGGGCGCCAAGCTGGCCGCGGGAGCCCTGCGGGTGCACGCCGAGCGGATGCTCCAGGCGACCCGGGAGCAGCACCTGGCCGACCGGTTCACCAGCGCCCACCCGGAGGTCGCCGTCCGCACCGTGCCGGCCGCGGCCGGGGACGTGCACGACCTGGAGGGGCTGCGCGCGATGGCCGTGGCGCTGCTGGGAGCCGAGGACGGCACCCCCTCCGGGATCCCCCGCAGCAGGGTGCTCCCGGCGCGCCCCTGACGACGCGCCGGGCGCTCGGCAACGACCTGGTCACGCTGGGCCCACCGCCCGCGCGTCGGCCCGCGGTAGGCCCCTTCGCCCCCTCCGGCACAGGTACGTTGGCCTGCGATGTCTGACTTCGCACGCCTCCGTCTCGGTGTCCTGGGCAAGCTCGTCGCGATGATCGTCACCGCGGGCGTCCTGGTCGCCGCGCTGCTGTTCCCCTGGATCGGCGGCACGGGCCTCGTGGCCCGCAACTCGGCCTCGCTGCTCGACGCCCTGCCGGTCGAGCTGACCGACGAGACGCCGAACGGCAACACCACGGTGCTCGCGGCGGACGGGTCGGTGATCACCCAGTTCTACGTGAACAACCGGACGCCGGTGACCCCGGACGAGATCTCGCCGATCATGAAGCAGGCCATCGTCGACATCGAGGACTCCCGCTTCTACGAGCACAACGGTGTCGACGTGCAGGGCACCTTCCGGGCCCTGGTCACCAACGTGACGTCCGGCTCCGTCCGGGAGGGCGGGTCGACGATCACCCAGCAGCTCGTCAAGCAGACCCTGCTGCAGACGGCCACGAGCGCCGCGGAGCGCAATGCGGCCATCGAGCAGAACGGCGTCCAGGGCCTGTCCCGCAAGCTCAAGGAGGCCCGGCTGGCGCTCGCCCTCGAGGAGAAGTACTCAAAGGACCAGATCCTCACCCGGTACCTGAACATCGTGTACTTCGGCGAAGGTGCCTACGGCATCGAGGCGGCCGCGCAGCGCTACTTCAGCGTGAGCGCCGCGGCCCTCAAGCTGCCGCAGGCCGCGATGCTCGCCGGGCTGGTGCAGAGCCCCTCCGGTGACGACCCCCTCGCCCACCCGGAGAACGCGGCCGCCCGGCGCAACACGGTGCTGGACCGGATGCGCAGCCTCGGGCACATCACGGCGAAGGAGGTCGCCGCCATCGCGCCCAAGCCGGTCGCCGTCAAGCCCGGGGGGTCCCCGCCCAACGGGTGCATCGACGCGACCATCGGCGGTTTCTTCTGCGGCTACCTGCACCAGTACCTGGTGAACACGCTGCACCTCACGCAGGACCAGCTCGACAACGGCGGCCTGACCATCAAGACGACCCTGCGCCCCGACCTGCA
>JAOPWO010000081.1 GCA_025965635.1 Modestobacter sp.
TCCGGGATCGACGCGATCGCGCTGGCCGACCAGTTGATCCGGGCCGGTGAGTTCGAGGTCGTCGTGGCCGGCGGCATGGAGTCGATGACCCAGGCCCCGCACCTGCTGGCGAACTCCCGCACCGGCACGAAGTACGGGGACACCGCGCTCGTCGACTCGATGGCCCACGACGGGCTCACCGACACCTTCGACCAGGTCGCGATGGGCGCGCTGACCGAGGAGGCCAACTCCCGGTACGGGCTGACCCGCGAGGAGCAGGACGCCTTCTCCGCCGCCAGCCACCAGAAGGCCGCCGCCGCGCAGAAGAACGGCCTGTTCGACGACGAGATCACTCCGGTGCTGATCCCGCAGCGCAAGGGCGACCCGATCGAGTTCCGCGAGGACGAGGGCATCCGCGCCGACACCACCGCCGAGAGCCTGGCCAGGCTCAAGCCGGCGTTCGCGAAGGACGGTACGATCACCGCCGCGTCGGCCTCGCAGATCTCCGACGGCGCCTGCGCCGTGGTCGTCATGTCGGCGGCCAAGGCGGCCGAACTCGGGTGCACCGTGCTCGCCGAGATCGGGGCGCACGGCGTCGTCGCCGGCCCGGACGCGACGCTGCAGACGCAGCCGTCCCGGGCGATCGCCAAGGCCTGTGCCCGGGAGGGCCTCGACCCCGCCGAGCTCGACCTGGTCGAGCTCAACGAGGCCTTCGCCGCCGTCGGCATCGTCTCCACCCGGGAGCTGGGCATCGACCCGGAGAGGGTCAACCCCAACGGCGGCGCGATCGCGCTGGGTCACCCGGTCGGGATGAGCGGCGCCCGGATCGTGCTGCACCTCGTCATGGAACTCGGTCGCCGCGGCGGCGGGGTGGGCGCCGCGGCGCTGTGCGGTGGCGGTGGACAGGGCGACGCGCTGGTCCTGCACGTGCCCGCACGGTGACCGGTCCGGCCCGGGCGGCGACGACCTGACGGGCGCGCTCGAGGAGCCCCGCCGCCGCCCGGCCCTCAGCTCGTCGGGCCGTTCGGTCCGGGTTCGCGAGAGGATGACCCGGTGAACGGGACCCCGGACGCTGTCGTCGTCGGAGCCGGCCCGAACGGGCTCGCTGCCGCCCTCCGTCTGGCCGCGGCTGGGCTCTCCGTGCGCGTCGTGGAGCGGGGTGACCGGGCCGGTGGGGGCATGCGCTCCGAGGAGCTCATCCGCCCCGGGTTCCTGCACGACGTCTGCTCGACCGTGCACCCGATGGGCGCTGCCGCGCCGTTCTTCCGCGAGTTCGACCTCGCCTCCCGCGGGGTGCGGCTGGTGCACCCGGAGGTCGCCTACGCCCACCCGCTGGACGACGGTCGGGCGGCGGTGTCCCTGCGCTCGCTGGAGGAGACGGCGGTCCGGCTCGGCCCGGACGGGCCGGCCTACCGACGGCTGTTCGGCCCGCTGGTCGAGCGGGGGGACGACGTCATCGACTTCTTCCTCACCAGCCAGCTGCGCCGGCTGCCCACGCGCAGCGTCGCGGCCATCACCCACTTCGGGCTGAACGCGCTGCCGAACGTGAGCTGGCTGGCCCGCCGCTACTTCGACACCGACGCCGGGCAGGCCCTGATCGCCGGGGCCGCTGCGCACGGGATGCTGGACCTGCGGCGGCCGCTCACCGCGGGCCTCGGGATGGTGCTGGGCATGCTCGCCCACCACGCCGGCTGGCCGTTGATCGAGGGCGGTTCCCAGAAGCTGGCCGACGCGATGGTGACCGCGTTGGAGCAGCAGGGCGGTGAGGTGGTCACCGGCCACGAGGTGACCGACCTGCGGGAGTTCGACGGCGTCCCGGCGGTTCTGCTGGACACCTCGCCCAGCGCCTTCGTGCGGATGGCCGGCGACCGGGTGCACGAGGGCTACCGCCGCTGGGTGTCCCGGTACAAGCACGGACCCGGCGTCTTCAAGGTCGACTGGGTGCTGTCCGAGCCGGTGCCGTGGACCAACGCCGACGTCCGGCGGGCGGGCACGATCCACCTGGCCGGGACGCTGGAGGAGACGATCGCCGGGGAGGCGGCGCCGGCGTCGGGCCGGCACACCGACCGCCCGTACGTGCTCGCCGTGCAGCCGACCGTCCCCGACCCGACCCGGGCCCCGGCGGGCGGTCACGTCTTCTGGGCGTACGTGCACGTGCCGCACGGCTCCGACGTCGACATGACCGATGCCATCGAGCGACAGGTCGAGCGCTTCGCGCCGGGTTTCCGGGACACCGTCGTGGACCGGGTGACCAAGTCCCCCGTGCAGATGGAGGAGTGGAACCCCAACCACGTGGGCGGCGACATCTCCAACGGCGAGACGTCGCTGCGGCAGATGCTGGCCCGCCCGGTCCCGCGGTGGAACACCTACAAGACCCCCGTCCCCGGCACCTACCTGGCGTCGGCGGCCACACCCCCCGGGCCGGCCGTGCACGGGGCGTGCGGCGACAACGCCGCAAGGGTGGCCCTGCACGAGGTCTTCGGCATGAGGCACGCCCCGCCGCTGCGCCCGGCGATGCCCGGCTGACCGCCTGCGGCACGCCATCCGGTTCGGTGGGATGATCGAGGTCATGCAGCCGAACCGCCCCGCTCGCCCCGATCCCCGCGCCCAGGCGCAGCAGGCCCGGATGGCGGCTTCGCTGGCCGGTGCCGTCGACCTCGCCGCCGTCAAGGCGCGCTCGGAGGCGGCTGCCCGGGCGCAGGCCGCCCCGCCGC
>JAOPWO010000084.1 GCA_025965635.1 Modestobacter sp.
GGGCACGATGCCCGCCGCGACCGCGGCGGCCGAGCCGGTGGACGACCCGCCTGCCCACCGGTCGGTGTTCCACGGATTGCGGACCGGCCCGTGCAGAGGATTGTGCGGGCCGCCGACAGCCCACTCGGTCGTGGCATCCTTGCTCACCGGCACGGCGCCGGCGTCGAGCAACCGCCGCACGGCCTCCGCTGTCCCCGTCGCCACCCTGTCGCGATGGACTCGAGAACCACCGGTGGTGACGACGCCTGCGACGTCGAAGACGTCCTTGATCCCGAACGGCACCCCTTCCAACGGACGTGGGCTGCCCTGCCGCCATCGCCGCGACGATTCCCGCGCGGCGAGCAGAGCTTGATCCTCGAGGATGGCAACCGTGCAGTTTAGGATCCGATCGGCGGCAACCAGGTTCGCCAGCGACAGCTGCACCACCTCCACCGGATCGGCCACGCCACTGCGGTACGCCTCCAGCAGTGCCGGTGCCGACCGGAGGAGGTGGCGCGGATCGCCCAGGCCGTCCGCCTGTTCCGTGGTCATGCGGAGCGACCGCCTCGGGCCAGCCATGCCCAGCCGTCGGAGGGCTGGCCGAGCCCGTTGGTCATCGTCACCGGTCGTCCGTGCAACTCATCGAGCAACGAGCGGAGCTCCGCCTCTGCCACGGCAGCCGACTCACGACACGTCTCGGCGATGTCGTCGCTGATCCAGCTCGGCATCGGACCGTCCTCGTCGCCGCGCATCGACGTCACCGACCCTCACCCCGCATTCGCCGGCTCGGGGGCAGCCGGGAGCTCGAGGATGGAAAGGGGAGGGGTCGGGGCGGGGTGGCCCGTTTCGGCCTCACACGCGGCCAGCAGCGACTCCACCGACTCGAATCCGCGATCGATCCAGGGGGCCTCGCCACGCTCGGTCCGCATGGTGGACCGAAGACTCTCGGTGGCCTGGTCGTCGACGGTCAACCCGTCGGCGCCGGAGACGACGCCGTAGCGACGCGCTCCCTCAACCGTGACGGACCCCCGGCGCAGGTCTTCGAGGACCGCGGCGGTCGGCCGGTCGAAGGGATCGCCCCAGCCGCCGCCACCCCAGGTAGCGAACACCAGGAGGTCGTTCCGTTGGACGGCCACCCCATCGCACTTGGAGGGTAATGGGATCACCGTTCCGTCGGCCTTCACCAAGTGCTTCGTACTGCGGGCAGCGGCCAACCCGCCGTTGATGCCCCAGGGGTAGGTCAGCCACCGATCGTCGTGGAGGGAGATCTCGCCAGACTCGAGGAAGCGGTAGCTGACCCGCAACCCGTTGCCGCCGCGATGCAGGCCCGGTCCACCGGAATCCGGGATCGTCTCGTAGGTCTCCACGACGATCGGAAAGTGTGCCTCGATGTACTCGTTGGGCATGTTGCGGAACTTGGGCCACACCGAGTGGCAGTCGACCCCGTCGCCAACCGGCCGGCCGGGGATGCCACCGAAGGCGACCTGGAAGAGGAGGAACTTCTCCCCGTTGCTGTGCTGGCCGGAGAAGACGAAGTGCGGGCTGGACGAGAACCCGGCGGCGCACATGTACTCGGGAGCTGACTGTCCGAGCACTCCGCCGACGACATCGAAGATCCGCCCCAGGCCGTGAGTACGACCCGATGAGGCAGCCGGGTAGTGCGGGTTGCGCCAGGACCCCTTGGGGAAGGACACCTGCATCAGGTCTCGAAACCCGTCGTTAACCACGAAGCCCGGGTCGAAGACGAAGACTAGGAGCTGGCCGGTCAGCATCCGGAACATCTGTGGGTTGTACGGCAGATTGATCGACGCGGCCGACTGTGCGTCGGTTCCCGCGAAGTCGAAGTGTGCGACGTCGCCTTCACGCCAGACGGTGCAGCGCAGCTTGTACGGCCCGGTACCCATACCGTCGTCACAGAGGTAGTCTTCGAAGGACGTCCGCTCCTCGGGAATGAGGGTCCGGATGACCTGGCGCATCGCGTTGTGGCAACGGGCCTTGAGCGCGTCGATCGCGGAGTAGAACTCGTCCACGCCGAATCGTGTGGCCATCTCGGCGATCGCGTTACGGCCCAGGCGCGCTGCCGAGACGAGAGCGTTGAGGTCGGCTCGGATCCAATGTGGCATGCGGGAGTTGCCGAGCAGGATTTTGACGATGTCCTTCTGCTCCTGGCCCTTGGACCACAGCTTCACTATGGGGATGACGAGGCCCTCTTCGAAAAGCGACGAGGCGGCGATGGGCATGCTGCCCGGGACCGCTCCGCCGATGTCCGTCTGGTGACCGAAGATGGCCGACCAGCCGATCAGCCGTTCTTCCAGGAAGACCGGTACGACGATGAGCCAGTCGTTGAGGTGGCTGATCGCCCCCTCCGTGACATACGGGTCGTTGGTCAGGAAGATGTCGCCGTCCTCGACCGTTCCCTCGTAGTTGTCCATGAAGCTTTGCACCGGCGAGCCGAACTGCCCGGCCATCTGCGCGCCGTGGCGGTCGGTGAGGATCGGGAAGGAGTCCCGCTGTTCGCGCATCAGCGGGGACATGCTGACCCGGAAGATGAGCGCGTTCATCCGGTGGAGTGCGTTTTCGAAGCCCTTTTCGACGAGGTCGACCGTGATCGGGTCCAGATCGACGGGGTTGAAGGCAGCCGTGTTGGTCTCGATAACCGTTGCGCTCATGCGGTCGTGGTCTCCTCGCCAGCTTGCGGGTTGATGATGATGTTGCCGACGCGATCGACCACGCCGACATGGTCGGCCAGGATGACCGTGGTCGAATCCATCTCCTGCACGATGGCCGGACCGACGAGGCGGTCCCCGGCTCGCAGCCGGCTCCGGTCGTAGACGCTGGGCCGGTGCCAGACACGCTCGAGATACGCGGCGACCTCTCCTACCCGCGCAGCGCCGGGATCGCCGTTGCCCTCGGGCAGGGCCTCGGCAGCCGCGGTCATCGGATCGGAGAGTCCGATGGCGCGCACATTGAGGAACTCGTGGTCGAGGGTGTCCATGCGGAAGGTGTTGAGGTGCTCGTGCATCTGATCGAAGCGCTCTGTGACCGCACCGATC
>JAOPWO010000094.1 GCA_025965635.1 Modestobacter sp.
ACGCCGAGTACGTCGGCTTCGAGGCCGGGATGATGGTCAACGGCTTCTCTGCTGCCGCGGTCAAGACGCTGTGGGACAACCTGGTGCCCTTCGCCGACTCCGCCTTCAACAAGGCCCACTCGGCCGCCTACGGGCTGGTCTCCTACTGGACGGCCTTCCTCAAGGCGAACTACCCGGCCGAGTACATGGCCGGGCTGCTCACCAGCGTCGGTGACGACAAGGACCGCCGGCCGGTGTACCTGGCCGAGTGCCGCCGGATGGGCATCAAGGTGCTCCCGCCGGACGTCAACGAGTCCTCCTGGGACTTCACCGCGGTCGGCAAGGACATCCGCTTCGGGCTGGCCTCGGTGCGCAACGTCGGGCACAACGTCGTCGACTCGATCGTCCGGGCGCGGGAGGAGAAGGGCGCGTTCAAGGACTTCGCCGACTTCATGCGCAAGATCGACACGGTGGCCTGCAACAAGAAGGTCATCGAGTCCCTCGCCAAGGCCGGCGGGTTCGACTCCCTCGGCCACTCCCGGCAGGGCATCGCGGCGATCCACGTCCAGGCCGTCGACTCGGCGATGAGCCTCAAGCGCAAGGAGGCCGAGGGGCAGTTCGACCTGTTCGGCGGCTTCGGCGAGGACGACGGCGGCGGGCTCGGTGACCCGTTGAGCGCGGCCCTGGACATCCCCATCCCCACCGCGGACTGGTCGAAGTCGGAGAAGCTGGTGTTCGAGCGCGACATGCTCGGGCTCTACGTCTCCGACCACCCCCTGCACGGGGTCGAGCACGTGCTCACCTCGCACGCCGACACGGCACTCGCCGAGATCCTCGCCGGCGGGGTCGAGGACGGCGCCAACGTCACCATCGCCGGCATCCTCACCGCGGTGGGGCCGCGGACCAACAAGCAGGGCGCGCCGTGGGCCATCGCCACCATCGAGGACCTCGAAGCCGGCCTGGAGGTGCTGTTCTTCCCCAAGACCTGGGCGCAGGTGTCGGACAAGGTCGTCCGGGACCAGATCGTGGTGGTCAAGGGCCGGATCAGCCGCCGCGACGACACCCCGTCGCTGTTCGCCTCCGAGGTGACCATCCCCGAGCTCACCGAGGGGCCGCGCGGGCCGGTGCTCGTGTCCATGCCGGCCGCTCGGTGCACACCGCCGGTCGTCGAGCGGCTGCGCGAGGTGCTCGGCAGCCACCCCGGCACCACCGAGGTGCAGCTCAAGCTGCTCAACGGCGGCCGGGAGACCGTGCTGCGGCTCGACCAGGGGCTGCGGGTGCGGCCGAGCACCGCGCTGATGGGCGACATCAAGGCGCTGCTCGGGCCGACGAGCGTCGCCCTGCTGTGAGTGCAGGCCCCGTGCCTCGGCCGGCTGCGGTGCGCGCAGCGCGGCGGACGACACTGGGACCGTGAGCGCCTCGTTCTCTGCCGGACGACCGCCGCCGAGCGGGCGGCCGACCGTGCCGGTCCCCGGCGCCTCCTCGGCCGGGTACCTGCCACCCGTTCCCGGCGCTGCCCGTCCCGGGGGAGGCGGGTACCTGCCGCCGGTGCCGGGTGCCCCCCGGCTCCCGGCCCGCCCGGCGGGGTGGATCGGGTTGCGGGACGCCCGCACCGACCTCCGCGGCGGCCTGGTCACCGTCGCCGTGCTGGCGCTCACCGGGATCCCGGCCGCGCTGCTGTGGTGGTGGCTGGCGCCGCGGGCATCCTTCCGGGTCACCGAGGGCGAGCTCGTACCGGTCGGGGCGCCGCCGTCCGACGAGCTGTTCATGGCCGACGACGGCATCTACGTGCTCGTGCTCGCCGGGCTCGGGGTGCTGGCCGGGCTCGCGGTCTGGCTGCGGCGCCGCGCCCGCGGCGTGGTGACCCTCACCGCGCTGGCCACCGGCATGATCGCTGCGTCCCTGGTCGCCTGGCAGGCGGGGGAGCTGCTCGGCCCCGGGCCGACCGACGAGGAACTGGCCGCGGTCGGCACGACGGTGACCACGGGGCTGCAGCTCGCCGCGGTCGCCGCGGTCGCGGTGGGGCCGTTCCTCGGCGTGCTGACCTACCTGGTGGCCACCACGATGGCCGCCCGCGACGACCTCGGCCGCGACGACGAACCGGCCGGCGGGCCCACCGGCGCTCCGCTGCCCACGCCGGTCGGGCCCGAGGACGCCCGCAGCCGTTGACGGAGCACGGCGTGCGCACCGTCCTTCGCGGTCGGCCCCGTGCCGGGGCCCGCCCTGACCTGCGGAGGGTGGGAAGGGCGAGGCCGGTCCTCAGTTCAGCGTCATCGGGGTGGCGAACTGCTGCAGCGGCACGGGGACGGCGCTCACCGTGCGCAGCAGGGTGAGCTCTCGGCGCAGCAGCCGCGACTCCAGCGCCAGCCGCCGGCGGGTGGCCGACTCGGCCAGCAGCGCCTGGCGGTCCTCCGTGGTCAGCAGCGCAGCCGACGCGACCAGGTAGGACAACCCGCGCGCGTCGTCGGTGACCTCCCGGAGCAGCGCCGCGGGGGAGTCCGCCTCGTCACCGGCGGCGGCCAGCTCCTCGGCCCCGCCATCGGGGGCTCCGGCCTGCCGGTGGGTGACCTCGGTGACGTAGCGGGCGAACAGGTCCCGGACGTTGCCGGAGAGCAGCTCCAGCGAGGCGCGGGCGACCGCCGCGGTCCCGTCGTCGTGTGCCTCGCCCGGTCCGCCGGAGGAGGCCAGCCAGTCGGCGTCGCCGGCCGCCTCCTCGGCGGCCTCCTCCTCGTCCAGCCACTCCACCTGCGCCCGCAGGTAGGGCGGGTCGTCGGCCACCAGCACGTCCAGCAGCCGGAACCGGTCGGCGCCGACGGTGACCACCTGGTACCCGCCGTCCGGCTGCGGCGCGACGGCCCGGACCACCGCCGTGCACCCGACGTCGTAGAGGGCCGCCGCGGGAGCGACCCGCTCCACCTCCCAGCCCTGCCGGATGGCCACGACGCCGAACCGGCGTCGGCCGCTGTCCGCGGGCAGGGCGGACAGGTCGGCCATGAGCCGCCGGTAGCGGGGTTCGAAGACCTGCAGCGGGAGGACGACCCCGGGGAAGAGCGGTGTGCCCAGGGGGAACAGCGGGATGACCTCACGCCGGCCGCCGTCCACGCGGGCAGCCTACGGGCGGACAGCGGTCCTCCGGCCACCTGACCTGCTCCCTGCCCCGCCGACTACCGTGGGGTGTTCCCCACCGTTCTCCCCGGAGGTCCTCCGTGCTCAGCCGCATCGACCTGCGTGGATCCGCGCTACCCGGGCCGCGCGAGCTCGCCGCCCTGCTGCCGCGCGCCGCCACCGACATCGACTCGGTGTTGGCCGTCGTGCGCCCCATCTGCGAGGACGTCCGGCTGCGCGGCGCGCAGGCGGTCCGCGAGATCACCGGCCGCCTCGACGGGGTCGACCTCGAGGACTTCGCCGTTCCGCAGTCGGCGCTGGACGAGGCGCTCGCCACCTGCGACCCGACGTTGCGTGCCGCGCTGGACGAGGCGGTCCGGCGGGTCCGCATCGTGCACGCCGACCAGCGCCGCACCGACGTCACCACCGATGTCGCGCGCGGCGGCACGGTCACCGAGCGCTGGGTGCCGGTGCGCCGCGTGGGGCTCTACGTCCCCGGCGGGCTGGCGCCGCTGCTGTCCTCGGTCGTGATGAACGTCGTCCCGGCGCAGATCGCCGGCGTGCAGTCGATCGCCGTCGCCACCCCGCCGCAGCGCGACAACGGCGGCCTCCCCGACCCGGGCGTGCTGGCCGCCTGCGCGTTGCTCGGGGTCACCGAGGTGTACGCCGTCGGAGGTGCCCAGGCGATTGCCGTGCTCGGCTACGGCGCCGGCTCCTGCGACCCGGTCGACATGGTCACCGGGCCGGGCAACGTCTACACGACGGCGGCCAAGCGGCTGCTCCGCGGGCTGATCGGCATCGACTCCGAGGCCGGGCCCACGGAGGTCGCGGTGCTCGCCGACGACACCGCCGACCCGGTGCACGTGGCCGCGGACCTGATCAGCCAGGCCGAGCACGACCCGCTGGCCGGCGCGGTCCTGGTGACCACCAGCGAGCAGCTCGCCGACGCCGTCCTGGAGCTGGTGCCCGGCCAGGTCGCCGCCACCAAGCACAGCGACCGGATCACCACCGCGCTGAACGGCAGCCAGTCCGGGGTCGTGCTCGTCGACGACCTGGACGCCGGGCTCGCCGTCGTCGACGCCTACGCCGCCGAGCACCTGGAGATCCAGACCCGGGATGCCCGGGCGGTGGCGATGCGGGTGCGCAACGCCGGAGCGATCTTCGTCGGGCCGTGGGCACCGGTGTCGCTGGGCGACTACTGCGCCGGCTCCAACCACGTGCTGCCCACCGGCGGGTGCGCCCGGCACTCCAGCGGGCTGAGCGTTCAGTCGTTCCTCCGCGGCATCCACCTGGTCGAGTACGACGAGCAGGCGCTCGCCGAGGTCGCCGGGCACATCGACGCCCTCGCCGGCGCGGAGGACCTGCCCGCGCACGCCGCCGCGGTGCGCGCCCGGCAGCGGGGCTGACCGGCGGCATGACGACCATGGAGGAGCTCCCGCTGCGGCCGGAGCTGCGCGGCCGCACGGCCTACGGTGCCCCGCAGCTGCCGGTGGAGCACCAGCTCAACACCAACGAGAACCCGTACCCGCTGCCCGAGTCGCTCCTCGCCGACCTGGGCACCGCGCTGGCCGAGGCCTCCCGCGGGCTGAACCGGTACCCCGACCGGGACGCGCTGGCGCTGCGCGCCGACCTCGCCGCGTTCCTCACCCGGACCAGCGGCGAGCCGGTCGCCGTCGAGCAGGTGTGGGCGGCCAACGGCTCCAACGAGGTGCTGCAGCAGCTGCTGCAGACCTTCGGCGGCGCCGGCCGCACGGCTCTGGGCTTCACGCCGTCCTACTCGATGCACCCGATCATCAGCCGGGGGACCGGCAGCACGTGGGTCGACGGGCACCGCAGCCCCGACTTCACCATCGACCCGGCGGGCGCGGCCGCGCAGCTGCGCGACGTGCGGCCGGACGTCGTCTTCGTGACCAGCCCGAACAACCCCACCGGGACGTCGGTGGACCTGGACACCATCGCGGCGCTGTACGACGCGACCGACGGCGTGCTGGTCGTCGACGAGGCCTACACCGAGTTCGCCCGGGCCGGCACCACGTCGGCGTTGTCGCTGCTGCCCGGCCGCCCGCGGCTGGTGGTCAGCCGGACCATGAGCAAGGCCTTCGGCATGGCCGGGCTGCGGCTGGGTTACCTGGCCGCCGACCCGGCGGTGGTCGACGCCGTCCAGCTGGTCCGGCTGCCGTACCACCTGTCCACCCTCACCCAGGCCGCCGCCCGGACCGCGCTCGCGCACACCGACGAGCTGCTGGCCACCGTGCACGCGGTCATGGCCCAGCGCGACCGGATCGTCGCCGCGCTGCCCGGGATGGGGCTGACCAGCGTGCCCAGCGACGCCAACTTCGTGCTCTTCGGTCGCTTCGCGGACGCACCCGCCGCCTGGCAGGCGCTGCTGGACCGGGAGGTCCTGGTCCGCGACGTCGGCCTCCCCGGCTGGCTGCGGGTCACCGCCGGCACTCCCGAGGAGACCGACGCGTTCCTCACCGCCCTGGGTGAGATCGCCCAGAGCCACCGCAGCAGTGAGGGAGGATGAGCGGCATGACCGCCATGTCAGCGCACCGCACTGCCCGCGTCGAGCGGGCCACCAGCGAGACCAAGCTGGTCGTCGAGGTCGACCTCGACGGGACAGGTGCGGGCGACATCGCCACCGGCGTCGGGTTCTACGACCACATGCTCACCTCGCTGGCCAAGCACAGCGGCATCGACCTGACCGTGCGGGCCGACGGCGACCTGCACATCGACGCGCACCACACCGTCGAGGACGTGGCGATCGCGCTGGGCCAGGCGTTCGCCGAGGCACTGGGCGACAAGCGTGGCATCACCCGCTACGGCGACGCCACCATCCCGATGGACGAGGTGCTGGTGCAGGCCGCTGTCGACCTGTCCGGCCGGCCGTACTTCGTGCACGCCGAGCCCGCGGACATGACGCCGATGATCGGGCCCGACTACCCGACGTCGCTGACGAGGCACGTCCTCGAGTCGTTCGCGTTCAACGCCCGGATCAGCCTGCACGTGCGGGTGCTGTACGCCGGGCGGGACGCCCACCACATCGTCGAGGGGCAGTTCAAGGCGCTGGCCCGTGCGCTGCGGACGGCGGTCGCCCTCGACCCGCGGGTGACCGACGTCCCGTCCACGAAGGGCGCTCTGTGAGCCGGTGAGCGCCGGAGGCCTGCTGCTCGTCCTGGGCGGCTTCCTGCTCGGCGGGGCGTACAGCGTCTTCCGGGGTGATCCGGACGCCGACCGGCGCAGTGGCCCCCAGCTCGCGTTCTCGGCCGTGCTGCTGGTCGCCGCGCTGCTCGCGACGGCGGCCGGCGTCCTGCGGCTGGTCTGAGGCGGTGCGGGAACACAGCGGGCACCGTCCGGGCTGATGGGTAGCGTGACTGCTGTGAAGAAGGTCGTCGTGCTCGACTACGGGTCGGGCAACCTGCGCTCGGCTGAGCGTGCGCTGTCCCGGGTCGGTGCCGACGTGACGGTCACCGCGGACCCGCAGGAGGCGCTCGACGCCGACGGTCTGGTGGTGCCAGGGGTGGGCGCCTTCGCCGCCTGCATGGACGGCCTCCGGGCCGTCGACGGGCCCAAGGTGATCGGGCGGCGGCTGGCCGGCGGACGGCCGGTGCTGGGCATCTGCGTGGGGATGCAGGTGCTCTTCGAGCGCGGCGTCGAGCACGGTCAGGACGCCGAGGGGTGCGGCGAGTGGCCCGGCGTCGTCGAGCAGCTACAGGCGCCGGTGCTCCCGCACATGGGCTGGAACACCGTCCAGTCGCCGGCGGGCTCGACGCTGTTCGCCGGGCTGGAGGACCAGCGCTTCTACTTCGTGCACTCCTACGGGGTGCGCCGTTTCCCGCTCGCCGAGCAGAGCGGGCCGAGCCGGCTCACGCCGCCGTCGGTGACCTGGGCCGAGCACGGTGACCGGTTCGTCGCCGGGGTCGAGAACGGGCCGCTGTCGGCGACCCAGTTCCACCCGGAGAAGAGTGGGGACGCCGGCGCCCAGCTGCTCACGAACTGGCTCGCGACCTTGTGAGCACATCGCGATCCGGAGCGGATCGCGATGTGCTCAGCTCCTCAGGTAGCTCGCGCCGTTGACGTCGACGAAGGTGCCGGTGGAGAAGCGGGCACCGGGCGAGGCCAGCCAGAGCACCGCGGACGCGACCTCCTCGGGACGGGCCACCCGCCCGTACGGCGACTGGGCGCGGACGGCGTCGCCACCGGGACCATCGAGGACCTCCCGGGCCATCTCGGTCTGCACGAAGCCCGGCGCCACGCAGGTGACCGAGATGCCGTGCGGCGCGAGGGCGATCGCCATCGACTGGGCGAAGGCGTTCATCCCGGCCTTGGACGCGCCGTAGGCGGGGTTGTCGGGCTCCCCGCGGAACGCGCCCCGGCTGGAGACGTTGACCACCGCGCCGCCACCGGCCGCGACGAGGTGCGGCACCGCCCGGAACGTCGCGTGGGCCGCACCCACCAGGTTCACCGCCAAGGTCCGTGACCAGGCCTGCTGCCAGTCCGTCCAGGAGGTCTGCAACGGCGGGTGGGCGGTGAAGACGCCGGCGTTGTTGACCAGCACGTCGAGCCCGCCGAGGAGCCGTGCCGCGTCGTCCACCAGGTGCCCGGCCGCCTCGGCGTCGGCGAGATCGGCCTGCACCAGCACGTGCCCCTCGCCGGGCAGCTCGGCGAGCGCCTGCTCGGCCCGCTCGCGGGAGGTGCTCCAGTGCACCGCGACGCGGTCGCCCTGGGCGGCGAAGCCGGTGGCGATGGCGCGGCCGATGCCCCGGGACGCCCCGGTGACGAGGACGGCGCGGGAGGTGGATGTGTCGTCCGGGCGCATGGCGAAGGAGTCAACCAGGGGTCACCACCGTCCGCGGTGCACCACCTCCTCGACACCGCGGCGGCCACGCTGCAGCGACGGCGACCGCTTGCCGTCCGTGCCGGCGTAGCCGACCGAGACACAGCCGATCGGCCGGTAACCGGCAGGGATGCCGAAGGCGGTGCGAAAGCCGGCGATCCGTTCGGGCGGGACTCCGAAGAAGCAGGCGGCCAGCCCCTCGTCGACCGCGGTGAGCAGCATCAGCAGCGAGGCCATGCCGGTGTCGACGTCCCAGTAGGGGACCGGCCAGCGGGACTCGTCACGGTCGGCCCAGCCCTTGTCGGGCTCGGCGTAGCGGTCGAGGTAGGCCGCCTTGTGCGACAGCGGCACCACCAGCAGCGGGGCCCGGCGCATCCGGGTCAGCCAGCCGTCGGCAGCGCCGCCGTCGGTGGTCGCCGTCCAGAAGCGGTCGCGTTCCTCCGGCGTCTCGAGCACCAGGAACGCCCAGCCCTGGCTGAAGCCCGCCGACGGTGCACGGATGGCGTGCTCGAGCAGCCGGTCGCGCACGTCGGCCGGCACGGGGCGGTCGGGGTCGTAGTCGCGGACCATGCGTCGACGGCGGACGACCTCGCGGAACTCCATGCCCGCCACCTTGCCCGAGCGGTAGGACGGGACCATCGGCGGTGTCGGACCGTCGGTGGTCCCGGGCAGGGTGCCGGCATGGACACCGGAGGCCCTGACCTGTCCGGCCGCGTCGCGCTCGTCGCGGGGGCCACCCGCGGCGCCGGCCGCGGCATCGCCGTCGAGCTGGGCGCGGCCGGCGCGACGGTGTGGTGCACCGGGCGGAGCACCCGCGGGCAGCGGTCGGAGTACGACCGGCCGGAGACGATAGAGGAGACCGCCGAGCTCGTCACCGCGGCCGGTGGGCAGGGCATCGCGGTGGTCGTCGACCACCTGGAGCCCGCCCAGGTGGCCGACCTGGTCGCCCGGATCGACGGGGAGTCCGGCCGGCTCGACGTCCTGGTCAACGACGTGTGGGGCGGCGAGAAGCTGTTCGAGTGGGACACCCCGCTGTGGGGGCACGACCTGGCCGCCGGCCTCCGGCTGCTGCGGCTCGGGGTCGAGACGCACCTGGTCACCAGCCATGCCGCGCTGCCACTGCTGATCCGGCAGCCGGGTGGCCTGGTGGTCGAGATGACCGATGGGCCGGCCGACTACAACGCCGTCACCTACCGGGTGAACGCGTTCTACGACCTGGCGAAGGTGGCCGTCGGCCGGCTGGGGTTCTCCCAGGCCCACGAGCTGGGCCCGTACGGCGCGACGGCGGTGGCGCTCACGCCGGGCTGGCTGCGTTCGGAGATGATGCTGGAGGGCTACGGGGTCACCGAGCAGAACTGGCGCGACGCCACCGCGGCCCAGCCGCACTTCTGCATCTCGGAGAGCCCGCGCTTCGTCGGCCGGGCGGTGGTGGCGCTGGCCGCCGACCGTGACCGGGCGCGCTGGTCGGGGCAGGGGCTGTCGGCGGGACAGCTGGCGCAGGTGTACGGCTTCACCGACCTCGACGGGACCCGGCCGGACGCCTGGCGGTACGTCCTGGAGGTCCAGGACGCCGGCCGGCCGGCCGGTGACGAGGGCTACAGATGAGCGGTCCCTACGCTGTCGGCGTGCCGAAGCTGCAGCTGCTCCCCGCCGTCGACGTCGCAGACGGTCTCGCCGTCCGCCTGGTGCAGGGGGAGGCGGGCAGCGAGACGTCCTACGGCGCCCCGCTGGAGGCCGCGCTCGCCTGGCAGCGCGACGGTGCGGAGTGGGTCCACCTGGTCGATCTCGACGCCGCATTCGGCCGGGGCTCCAACCGTGAGCTGCTGGCCCGGGTGGTCGGCGAGCTGGACGTCGACGTCGAGCTGTCCGGCGGCATCCGGGACGACGAGTCGCTGGCCGCGGCGCTGGCCACCGGTTGCCGGCGGGTGAACCTGGGCACCGCGGCGCTCGAGTCGCCGGAGTGGTGCGCCCGGGCGATCGCCGAGCACGGCGACCGGATCGCCGTCGGGCTGGACGTGCGGGGCACCCGGCTGGCCGCGCGCGGCTGGACCGAGGAGGGCGGCGAGCTGTACGAGACGCTGGCCCGGCTCGACGCCGAGGGCTGCGCGCGGTACGTGGTCACCGACATCACCAAGGACGGCACGCTGCGCGGCCCCAATCTCGAGCTGCTCCGTGAGG
>JAOPWO010000122.1 GCA_025965635.1 Modestobacter sp.
AACGGCTGGACCGCCGGCTGACCGGCCAGGCCGACGTCGTCGGCGGCGACGGCGACCGGGACCCCCGCCTGGCTCAGCGCGCGCCGGACCGGGCCCAGGCCGCCGGCCGCGGAACGCACGACGACCGCCATCTGCGACCACGGCACCCCGTCGAGCAGGTGCGCGCGGCGCATCGTGTCGGCGAGGAAGGCCGCCTCCACGGCCGGGGAGTCGAACACGTGCACCTCGGCCGAACCGGGATCGGTGCCCTCGGCGGGCACGAGGCGACGGTGCTCCCAGGGGCCGGGCAGCCCCTCGGCGACCCGGCGGCTGACGGTCAACAGCTCGGCCCCCGACCGCCGGCACACGCCCAGCGACAGCCGGCCCGCGGGCCGCCCGTCGCGGTGCCGGAAACGGTCGCTGAACTCGAGGATGCCCCGCGGCTCAGCCCCCCGGAACGCATAGATGGCCTGGTCGGGGTCGCCCACCACGACCAGGTCGCCCCCGCCCCCGGCGAGCAGCTCGAGCAGCTCCACCTGGGCGGGGTCGGTGTCCTGGTACTCGTCGACGAACAGCCAACTGGCCCGCTCGCGCTCGAACCGGAGCAGCTCCGGGTCGTCCCGCAGCTCGTTGATGGCCGCTCGCACCAGCTCAGCGGGGTCGTAGCCGCTGGCTCCACCGCGCGCCGCCGTGGCGAAGGCGGTGACCCCGGCGTACTGATCGGCGAACCGCGCGGCCGCCGTCCAGTGGGGCAACCCGCGTTCCCGGCCCCAGGAAGCGAGCCGGCGGGAGTCCACCCCGCGCTCGGTGGCGCGCAGCAACAGCTCGCGCAGCTCGTCGCGGAACCCGTCGGTGCCGAGCGCCGCGGTGAGGTCGGCCGGCCAACGGACGCCGTCCTCGTCCGCGTCGCCCTGCAGCAGCTCGGCGACCACGGCGTCCTGCTCGGCGGAGGTGAGCAACCGCGGCGGCGGCTCCCCGCGCAGCACGGCGGCCCGGCGCAGCACGCCGAAGGCGTAGGAGTGGAAGGTGCGGGCCACCGGCTCACGGATGGTGCGCCCGACCCGGGCGGTGATCCGGATGCGCAGCTCCGCGGCGGCCTTCCGGCTGAAGGTGAGCACCAGCAGCCGTTCGGGGTCGGCCCCGGCGTGGATGCGCGCGGCGACGGCCTCGACGATCGTCGTCGTCTTGCCGGTGCCCGGGCCCGCGAGCACCAGCAGCGGACCGCCGGGGTGGTCGACCACCGCCTGCTGGGTGGGGTCGAGCCGCGGGTGGACGACGGGCGCCGCCTCCGGCTGCACCAGCCGGTAGGCCGGCGCCGGAGCACCTCCCGGAACCGCGGTCCCCGCACCTGCGACTGCTGTCCTCCCCCGCACATCCCGATGAGACCACGGGGCACCGACAGTCCTGGCGGCCCGTCCCGGGTGTCCGCCGAGCGTGCTCGCGGAGGGCCGGCCGGGGTCCGTCAACGGTCCTGGTCCGGCCATCCGACGGCGGCCAGGTCCACCCGCTGCCCGCGCACCGGCACGCCCTCTCCCGCGAGCAGCTCCAACTGGCGGGCCCGCACCGGCTCGGCGGCCGTCCCGTCGGCGCGGACCACGCGGTACCAGGGGACGGCGGCCCCGCCGCTGGACAACGCCCGGGCGACCCGCCGGGGGCCCACCCCGACGAGCCGGCCGATCGCCCCATAGGTGCTGACCCGGCCGGGCGGGATGGCCTCGACGGCGTCGAACACCGCTTCGTCGACATCGGGCCCGCCCGGCACGTGGGCACCCATGCCAGGTCCCCGGCCGGCCCTGGTGACCACTGTTCACACCGGGCGGCGGCCGTACCGGGCCAGCAGCCGGGTCAGCAGGTCCGCACCCGGGGGCACCGTCGCGGGCGGGTCGAGGAGTCCGGGGACGCCGTGCTCACCCAGGTGCTCCTCGGCGAACTGCAGCGCGTCGGCCACCAGCTCACGGTCGAGGTCGGTGTCGCCCCCGACGGCGGCGGCCAGGTCCCAGGCGTGCACCGTGAGATCGGCGGTCATCGCCCGCAGGTGGTGCGCGGCGGACGCCGGGCCGTCGGCCAGCTCCACCGTGCCGGCCAGCGCCTCCTCCCCCGCCCAGGCGGTCAGCGCGTCGTCGGCCGCGGTCTCCCAGGCGGTGAGCGCGTCGTCGCCGAGCAGGTCCTCGGGAGAGGTCCGCGTGCGGGGGTCGACGCTGCCGCCGTTCAGCAGGTGCGGCACGGCCAGCTGGTCCGCGGTCACGTGGGCGACCAGGTCGGCGGCGGTCCACCCCGGCAGGACGGCGACGTCCCACTGCCCGGGCTCGACGGCGTCGACACGGTCGGTGAACTGGGCCTGCGCCCGCTGGTAGCGCTCCAGCAGCTCGGGCCGGGAGATGTCGGACATGGCGCCAGTAGAACGCAGCCGGGCCCTGGCACGCGCAGTGGCGTACCAGGGCCCGGCGGCTCGGCCTCCCCGCTGGGGGCCTTCTTCAGTAGGTCGGCAGCGCCTTGTCGATGAGCGTGGCCCAGGCCGTCACGCCGCCCTGCACGTGGACGGCGTCCTTGAACCCGGCTGCCTTGACCGCGGCGAGCGCCTCGGCGGAACGGACACCGGTCTTGCAGTGCAACACGATCGGCCGGTCCTGCGGGAGCTGGGACAGCGCCCGGCCGGACAGGATCT